>DAOUXE010000220.1 GCA_030666765.1 Methanosarcinales archaeon | reverse complement strand
GTTCAGATAAACGAGCAGCCCCCATTTATCCGGGGTCAGTTCCATCAACTTATTTTTCTGCATCATGAGAATCACTTTCAGACGCTATTTAGGCTATTCATACAATCGACATTCACATAAGCATTTTCGTATCCGACGCTCTCACGCCATCACGATTGCCACATCCACGTTCTCGTGATGGGGCCCCACATGCACACAAATCGCATCCATATCCCCTGCGTCATCAATCACCGTCTGAATCAGAGTGCCGGCAACACACAACCCCCGCCGCAAGCACCACCACGAGAGCTGCAGCCACCACCAGCAGGCGGGTCCTGCTACGGCAACTGCCATAATCAAAGCTAAATAGACACGATGCTTCCGATTCCAGCCAGTCGACCGATCCGGGCTCGTATCCATCGATCTCGATTCCGCGATCGATCGCATCAAGAATCTCCAGGATCGCATCAGCGACCTCCTCCACCGTCTTTCCGGTCGTATCGATCTCATACACCCTATCGCACCAATCCACCGCCTCGACGAGGATCACATCGACCGCCTCGGAAAGCGCGTTCTCATAGACCTTTGCCCTGGAATACCCCCGCGCCATAAGCCGCCTCTCGAGTTCGTCGGGCGCGAGACGGAGCACGATAGCGGAATCGCTGACATGGTGCGAGAGATGCCCCTCGATGACAAGATTTCCGCGCCCATCCCCGCCCCTGCCCCAGCCTCGTGCGATCCCGCAGACGCGATCGTGCACCGCGTCCATATCAGCGATCAGGGAGTCCCGCGCTTCATCGATCCCGTGATACAGCCCCTCGCCCCTGATCAGTTCATTCAGATCGAGCACGCCCCCGATAAGCGCGGATGCAGATGTCTTTCCGGTTCCGGGCGTGCCTGTGATCCCGATGATCATGGTCATGACCGAATCTTTTGTACCAGCTCCCGAAGCGCATCCGCGACCTCGTAGCCGGACGCGGCCCAGTGCACGACCACGCCGTCGATGCCGTCGATCTCGATGAGCCCGGAGTGCTCGGACTGGCAGCACCGTGCGATGAATGGCTTTGTGATCCGGTACAGGTCTGATGTCCGCGAGCAGATGTTGGTGAATTTGTAGTCGATGCCAGGAAAACGCGCCTCAAGGATCATCCTTGATATGTCACACCCGATCAGGGTGGCTGGCGCCGTTATCTCTTCGCTGTCCAGATATCTCCCGGAAAGACCTGACGTGAAGCATGGGAATACTGCATCCTCGCTTTCAAACTGCCGCAGGTCCAGAACGTTCTCTGTGAACACGACCCCAAGTTCGCCGAGCAGACAGTCGCTTAACCGCCCGACCATGTAGGTGAGCCAGCCTGGAACTGGCGGGATCACATCGAGCACATCGATCTCGAGCAGGTCTCCCGGATCGGGTCTGTGCACAAATGTGAGATGCTGGTCCACGCTTTTGAAGATGACTGTATTTACCGCATCCGTGCAGCATCTATACGCTGTTTTCACAAGTTCGGTGCGGTTGTGCATATTTACCAGTTTACCGTATTGCACGACCTCGTCTCCGGATGCGATCCGGGAAAGCGATGTTACGGTCCTGAATAACCCCGTTCCTTTGCTTGCCACACTGTAGACCGCGTAGCCGTCTGCCGCAAAGATGAGCAGGTACTCTGAGAGGAAGTACATCTCAGACTCCGCGGTTTGGCGGGTCTTGCGGCGCAGAAGTTCATTGTTTGCGTCAGAGAGTGTCTTATCGGTGCGGATCGCGCCCACGCATTTGTATTCGGCTGGGAAGATCATATCATCACATATCATTGTTGTCTGGTTCTCGCCGGTCAGATAACCAAATAACGGACTGTCTGGTACTGCAATAAATCTTTGTGTTGGGGCCGCACACCCATCTACATTCAGCACTGCTGGCTTCGCAGATCGCATCCACGAATCTCGAAACCACAACATTGATAGGAGATCACGCCATCACTGGTTTGATGAGCAAAAAAAAGATTGCAAGACAAACCGCGGAAGAGAAAGAATCCGCTGAAGCTGTCACACCGCCAATCGACCGGCACAAGCGGCACGTCGATGGCATCAAGAAGACCATTGTATCATCTATTCTCGGCATAGCATCCGGAGCAATATGCTATCAGTTCCTGACACCACAATCAAGTAATTTCTCGTATCTGATACTGCTGCTGGCGTTCTACATCCAGAAGCCCATTTATATATATATGGGAATGGATGCAAACCAGTTTACATGGAAGGATTGGTTCTATATCGCGTTCATGACCATGATCCTCTGGTTCGTATCGTGGACATTGCTCTTGACCCCATGCCAGTAGGATGAATAAAAGAATCCTTGCTGTTCTGCTGGTTCTTGCAGTCGCAACATCCGGGTGCATAAACACCCACCGCATCGAGGATACGAGGGTTTCGATGAACACCGATGTGATCATCACAGTGATGCACCCTGATGCAACCGAAGCGGACTATGCCATCGGTTGCGCGTTTGCAGAGGTCTACAAAATCGAGCATCTGATGAGTTGTACCGAAGAAGGAAGCGAGGTTACGAGACTGAATAACAACGGGTCACTCCCGAATGCATCTTCTGATTTACGGTATGTCGTTACCAAATCGGTCGAGTATTCGGGAGTAACCAACGGATCGTTCGACATCACTGTTTTACCAGTTATAGATCTATGGAAAGAGAGAATGCGTGCCGGATCGCCCCCGACCGATGATGAGATCAATGAGACACTGGAACTGGTGAACTATAAAAATATAACGATTGGAAACGGTAGCATCTCATTTAGTCAGGGATCGATGGGAATCACTCTTGGCGGTATTGCAAAAGGGTATGCGATCGACCGGGCGATCGAGGTGTTAAAGGAGCATTATATAGAGCATGCGCTCGTGAATGCCGGCGGCGATATCCGGGCGATGGGTTTCAAGACGGAAGATGATCCGTGGAATGTCGCTCTTCGTAATCCTAAGAACAGAACCGAGCATATAACCATCCTGAACCTGCGTGACATGTCTATTGCAACGAGCGGGAATTATGAGCGGTATTTCAGCGAGGAGGCACGGGCATCACACATCATCGACCCGAAGACCGGATATGCGTCCGATGAACTGTTAAGCGCAACGATCATTGCAGAGAACGCAACCGATGCCGATGCACTGGCAACCGCGGTATTCGTGCTCGGTGAGGTGGGTGGCATGGAACTTGTCGAGCGTCTGGACGGAGTCGAGGTGCTTATCATCACCCGGGACCGGAGGATTCTGCGATCGAGCGGGTTTGGAGAGTTTGAGGACCGCGGTATGTCGTGATATCCTTTGCAGCTCACTAGTACTTCGCGAGTGCATATACTCATTTGGTAAGGCTCACAACATCGCGTACACAAAAAGGCTCAGCACATCGCGTACACTCCAAGTGCATATTAGGTCCATAACATCGCGT
>DAOUXE010000236.1 GCA_030666765.1 Methanosarcinales archaeon | reverse complement strand
CACATCTTTTATCGGCTGTATGCAGATGACCTGAGAAGTGCCTACTGTTATCGGAATGCCCATGTTTGGGGGGTTGTTCCTCCTTAACCGAACATCGATGGACCACAATCACACCTGCGGGCAGAGCATCTCAAGTATCCCACGTAACTCCCGGATGCCAATTTGCCCGGGGGCTGTCGCAGCCCCAACTGAAGCGTATGCAAGAGCTGACCCATAGATCGGAGCAATCACCCGTGTATGCACGCCATATCCCCCCATCCCGATAATGCAGACCTGTGCATGTGCACGTGTGCAATCGAGCGTTAGTTGGAGGAGCGATAGCGCATCACCGTATGAATGTGGAGTGGCAGCGAGTTTTGCGATATCTGCGCCGGCATCAAAACATTCGGATACGATATTCTGCATCACCATTATGTCAGGCGTCTTAGAAAAATCATGATATGAGATGATGACGCGTTTTCCCTCCTTCTTTGCCCGATGTACAACCAGATCCCGGTATTCGCTTCTGGTTCGCAATTCGATATCGATGGCATCGACCATCTCCAACACAGAGAGCAGAATCTCGATTCTTTCCTCTTCGGATCCCTCAAATTTGCCACCTTCAACGCCGATGCGGTTGGTTGCGATGATGGGGATTCTTACGGACTTATTTAACTGTTTAAAAAGCGAATGTAACAAATCGGATGGATAATCCAAGAGATCAATCCTGATCTCGATTATGTCAGCGCCAACCTTTGTAGCACGGATCGCGTTTCTCAGCGGATCATCCGCAATCGCTGCAACGATCTCAGTCATCATCAACCACCCTATCAGCCATCATACACTCTCTGATGAAGCGGAGCACCTTATCAGGGTTTCGATTTCTATCGGTCTCGACCCCGGACGCGGTATCCACCGCATACGGATGAACCTTCCGTATCGCATCAGCAGCGTTATCCGGCGTAAGTCCGCCAGCAAGAATGATCGGCAGTCTCGAACGCTCAACGATCTCGGCACTGATTCTCCAGTCGTGCACCTTCCCAGTCCCTCCGCTTCTGGCTCCGCCTTCTTCTCCGCTTTTAGCTCCCGTACTAATGCTGGTGCGGCTGCTGATACTGGTATCGAGCAGTATTGCATCAGCAATTCCAGTCAGGGCATCGATGCGGCTTATGATATGATCGGAGGTCCCGGATGGTGCATCCTCCGGAACTGCGATCGTCTTGATCAGCTTAACGGTCTTTGATATCTCTGCAAGTTCGCTTACAGGCAGGTCGCTATGGATCTGCACGCAAGTTGGGTGTGTCTCTCTTATCAGTGCCATCGCCGAACCGAGATTATCAGGCATGATGACAAGCACCGAATCCACAAAGACCGGGACTTGCTTGATCAGCTCCTTCGCCGTTTCCACATCGATCTTCCGTGGCGATCTGACCGGTACGTCTGTGATGAACCCGACCGCATCAGCACCGCACAAAATGGCGTATGCGAGATCGGCAGGGTTTGTGTTTCCGCAGATTTTTATTCGTGTTCGTGTCATAACCGAAACCTTTATATACTCTTATCATACCATATATATTACTTTCGGTGAGGTGTATAATTGAAACGACTTGGTATTGTTCAACATCGATTTGGCGGTCTGTTGATCGCGAGAAGCGGTCAGCAAATTCCAGCTATCGGTTCTGCGGTGGTGACCAACACCATGAAGCGGATCGGAACTGTGCGGGAGGTTTTTGGACCGGTAGCCCATCCGTATATCTCCATTAAAACATATAAGAACATTACTGATTCTGAAATTCATGAACTTGAGAACAAAAAACTGTATACCGTATGAGGGATAGAAATGGTAGAACTTGAACGTGTAATCGAACGTCCTGAGCGGATAAAAGAGCGAATCAGACAGCGGAGGACGCGTGAGCGTGAACAGGAGCGCGAGACCGTTGAGTGTCCTGAGTGTCACAGCCGCGTCCTTGAGCGGGATTATGAGCGTGCTGAGCTAGTGTGTAGGTCCTGCGGACTTGTCATCGAGACGAACATCATCGATCAGGGACCAGAATGGAGAGCATTCGATAGCGATCAGCGGCTAAGGAGAGCCAGAGTTGGATCTCCGATGACCTACACGATACACGACAAAGGACTCTCCACCATGATCGACTGGAGAAATCGAGACTCTTACGGGAGGACGATCTCCACAAAGAACCGTGCCCAGTTGTATCGGCTGAGGAAATGGCAGCGTAGGATTCGTGTCAGCAATGCGACCGAGAGGAACCTTGCATTCGCACTATCCGAACTCGACCGGATGGCATCGGCGCTCGGACTCCACCAGAATGTGAGGGAGTCAGCCGCCATGGTCTACCGCAAGGCAGTCGAGAAGAACCTGATTCGCGGGAGGAGCATCGAAGGGGTTGCAGCCAGTGCGCTATATGCTGCCTGCCGCCAGTGTTCAGTTCCGAGAACGCTTGACGAGATTGCAGCGGTCTCGAGGGTGAGCCGGAAAGAGATAGGCAGAACATATCGGTTTGTTGCACGGGAACTCGGGCTGAAACTCCAGCCGACATCACCGATCGATTACATTCCCAGATTCTGCTCCGGTCTTGATCTTGGCGGGGATGTGCAGGCACGCGGCATCACGATACTTCGGGCTGCGGCAGAGAGGGAGCTTACAAGCGGACGCGGACCTACCGGAGTTGCTGCTGCTGCGATATACATCGCATCGATCGAGTGTGATCAGCGCAGGACCCAAAGAGAGGTGGCAGAGGTTGCCGGGGTCACAGAGGTGACGATCCGCAACCGGTACAAGGAACTCGCAGAGGAACTGGACATCGAGATCATACTATGATCTGGGGTGGGGGTATACGGGTACGCTGGTACTTCGTGGCTTATGTGATTATAGCTCGGGAAGGTGAGATACATCCAGTGTCTCAACAACTTAATTTTTAGATAATTTTATAATTCACCCTCGCTCCACCCCCACATAAATTCGAAGCCCTCCGCCGTCTCGAATTCACGCGTCAGATACTCGTCTGTCTCATGGTTCGCTGCCCGCTGCGATAACAAGCGCGATTACGGCGTCTGTCGTGCTGGCGTCAGAGCCCCCTATCTCCACACTGTAGTAATCAGCACCGCCCCCGACAATTCTAATTATGCCCCCACCCACTGCTGCGATCGCTCACTTAACTAGTACTTACCAAAAATTGTGTGAATATTAGCATATAAAACCACGAGATTACACAAGATT
>DAOUXE010000012.1 GCA_030666765.1 Methanosarcinales archaeon | reverse complement strand
GCCCGCATGATGCGTACCCAGTACACTGGAACAATCCTGATAGTCGAAGGCAGCACAGATGCGCGGGTTTATGGGCGTCTTGTCAGCGAGACCGAATGCAAGTTAGTTCCTGCAACTGGCAAGGATAAGGCGATCGGTGCTCTGAAACTTCTTGAAAATGGAGGTTTTGACGGAGTTCTGACTATAGTTGATGCTGATTTCTGGAGACTCGATGGCATTGAACCGGGCAGTTCAAACCTGCTCCTGACCGATAGCCATGATCTTGAGACGATGGTTCTGCATTCGGATGCACTTGATAAAGTTTTATCTGAGTTCGGATCAGCCAGAGAAATCGAGAAACTCGGCAGACCGATCCGAGATATCCTGCTGGAAAGTGGTTTGTCCGTTGGTTATCTGCGCTGGCTTTCATCCCCAACAAAAGACAATCTATCTCTGAAATTTAAGGAATTATCCTTTGATAAGTTCGTAGATGAACAAACATTGCGCGTGAGCATCGATAATTTGATTGGAGAATTGAAAATCAATTCAAGGGACTCCACACCGGATGAGAACGAAATAAAACTTAAAATAAGGACATTGGGTGGAGAAGGGTACGACCCCTGGCAGGTCTGCTCAGGTCACGATCTGGTTCAAATTTTATCAATCGGTCTCAGAAATATATTCGGAAATCCCCAGGGGAAAAGTGTTACCATAGAAGTTGTGGATGGAATACTACGAGTTGCTTATGATCGCCCCCACTTCCGTTTGACCAGACTTCACAACTCGATTAAAGACTGGGAAAAGGCAAACCCACCCTTCAACGTCTTGCATCGGATTCGCGAGTGAAAACGGCTGCACGATCAGGGAGGCTTGCTGACAGACTCTCGGCAAACCCCTCTCGCACCTCGCCGCTGTAGTAGTCGATCCGTGCA
Organism: Methanosarcinales archaeon; assembly: GCA_030666765.1. Taxonomy (GTDB): domain Archaea; phylum Halobacteriota; class Methanosarcinia; order Methanosarcinales; family Methanogasteraceae; genus Methanogaster_A. The sequence goes on along the minus strand of DAOUXE010000012.1, from coordinate 9,827 downwards.
GCGATCGTCAGCTTTGAAGCGAATCTCCGCGCAATCGTGCCGCGCAGGCGGCGGGGGGACGCGTGGATAAGAGGGTGCTGGAAGATCACGCCGTGCTTTGGCGGAGCTGCCCCGCGCAGATGCCGAAACATCGCCCTATTCGCACCGAGAATCTGCAAGCGGCTTGCAGGCATCCTGGCAAGTTTCCCAAGCCCGCCTGCTATGCTGATCAATCGTGCAGCAAGCAGCCCGCCTGCAAGGTTTGCGAGGTTTGGCGCGATAAGGCTAGTCTCGTCCCGGATATACTCGATGAGTATTCCGCGGCTCTCGTGCAGATCAGTGAGATTCTGTGCAAGAATGTGTAGCGCATGCGGAATCCCATGCCTCTTCAGAATTTCCATGACCGCAGCCTCTGATGGCTGGACATCTTCCGCGTACATGGAATACCACTCGAAGAGATGCTCTGAAAGCAGATTCAATGTCGGACTTAAGTCATCAAGCATCTTTATTGCATGAATAATCTCCTCATCCCCGCGTGCAGACCGCAAGACCGCGTCTCTTGCGAGCCGGATCGTTACCTCATGAAGCAATGCACGATACTCGTCTTCAGAATTAACAAAACCCTTGCTGAAGGCGAATGTACGGATGCATGTTAACGCCTCTGGCGTCGGCGCCCGGGACAGAGAATCTTTCACAGGCGTTAACGGCTCTGCCGTCGATGCTTGCATCGCCGGACCCGAGTCCCGGTCCAGTAACATGGAAACGATCGCATCAGGACTTACCATATCAGTCTTTGATTACGACCGGCTTCCTGGCCTCGCGCGTGAACATGATCGGCAGGACGTTTAGTACCCCTAAGAGGTCACCTTCCTTGATCTCACCGGTCTCTTGTCCGAGAATGTATGCAACCTTAATGCACCGATCCGCCTCGACAGGCGCGGCCCTGGCTCCTGATCCTACACGCACCACCGATGCCAGTGCATGTGGGGAGAATGCACACAGGAGCGCAAGCAGGTCGTGCTGCAGCATAACCTCCTTGATCTTGATCTTCTCAAACGCGCCCTTTGCTATCGTCATGTCCTCATCTGCGACGACGATCTCCCACTTGGCGCGGGTTGCTATCGTAAACTCATAAGGTGATACTTCGACCTTGTTCCGCTCCAACCCTTGTTCTGTTGGAGATACGATCTGTATGGCTTGAGATTCCATGGCTCCACATCTAACTGATGGTACTATATAGCTATCCCAGTTGCATCTGGATCGAGTCAGGCCTCATGTCCATGATCGACTGCAGCCGGAGGTCGTCGCTTAACACGTGGTAGATGTTATCCTGAGGCGTGTCAAGCGTTATCTCCTTGGTCACGCCGTACCTTCCGCGGTTTACAACGATCGCATTTACGATCCCGAGCATATCGAGTTCGCTGATCAGTTCGGTGATCCGCCGCTGTGTCAGCACATCGATGTCGATCATGCCACACATGCGCCTGTAGATCTGGTAGACCTCACCGGTGGACATTATCCGTCTGCCAGATCTCCGGATCAATTCGGGAGCTTTGTCAAGGACCATGATGCTATAGAGAACCAGTTTCGACTGGGTCGGAAGCGTCTTTATGACCTCTGCAACACGATCGAACTCGATCTTGGACTGCGCTCTCCTGACATGTATCTCCTGCACACCATGCACTCTTTCACGTTCTGCAAGTTCGGCAGATATCCGTAGCAGGTCAAGGGCTCTGCGCGCGTCGCCATTCTCCCTTGCTGCAAGGGCCGCGCAGAGTGAGATCACATCTTTATCGATCACGCCGCTCTGAAATGCCATATCGGCACGCTGCTGCAGGACATCCGCGAGTTGATCCGCGTTGTATGGCGGGAAGATGAGTTCCTCCTCCCCAAGAGAACTCCTGACTCTCGGATCGAGAAATTCCGTGAACTTCAGGTCATTTGAAATCCCTATAAGACTGACTTTGGCATTTTCAAACATAGAATTGATTCGTGATAGATTGTACAGCACATCGTCGCCTTTTTTTATCAGTTTATCAACCTCATCCAGAATGATGACCACAACTCGTTTCTTGGAATCAACAGCTCCTTTAAATTCCGTAAATACCTGATCGGTGGGCCAGCCAGTCATCGGGATTCTTTTTCCGAAATGCCGTGCAAGTTCAGCGAGCAGACGGTACTGGGTATCGATAACACCACAATTATTGTATATAACCTCGCAGGGGATTCCACGCGCACTACCTGCTTTCTCGATCTCTTTTCCGACGTGCGTAGTAACCGCGGTCTTTCCGGTTCCGGTCTTGCCATATATCAAGATGTTCGAGGGTGTATCGCCACGTAAAGCTACGATCAATATCTTAAGAAGAGCATCTACCTCATTATCTCGATGTGGGAGATAATCCGGTACATACGTGGAACGGAGCACATCCCTGTTCTTAAATATCGGTTTCGATTCCAGTAATTCATTGATAGCATCTGCTATGGGTGTTTTTTTCAATAAGCTCCCTCCCTGCCGAAAGGTTCGATACCTACCTTCAGGTACACCTTCTTAAGGATTGTGGATGTCTGATTTTATTTAAATAAAGTGAAAACTAAGGCGAGAGCCGTTTTCGGTCACGGGGGAACAGTACGGAATCACGGATGTTTTCGATATGCAGCATGGTCATGACCAACCGATCAGCCCCAATACCCCATCCGGCATGCGGCGGCATCCCGTACCGAAACGCCTTCAAATAAAAATCAAAACCGTCCGGATTAAGTCCATGCGCCTCGATCATCTCACGAAGAAGTTTAAGCGAATGTATACGCTGTGAGCCCGATGCAAGTTCCATTCTCGGATGCATGAGATCGAACGATCTGCTGTATTTTGGCTTATCCTCGTATGGATGGGTATAATACGGCTTAATCTCAGTAGGCCAATCAGTGAGGAAGTAATGCTCACCGACAGCGTTTCCTATCGCACGTTCGGCAGCCGTACCAAAGTCCTCTCCCCACTCAATGAGATGCCCTTTGGAAAGCGCGATCTCGAGCGCTTCATCATAACTCACCCGCCTAAACGGAATCTTTGGCACCGAAAGTTCGATTCCGAGTTCTTCCAGTTGCGGCACACAGTCAACAGATACCTGTGCGTACACCTCGCGGACCAAACGCTCAAGAACCCCCATCACGTCGTGATGATCCATGAAACTCGCCTCGATATCGATTGAAGTAGCCTCGTTCAGGTGTCGCAGTGTGTCATGCTCCTCTGCCCGGAAGATTGCACCGACCTCATAGACCCGGTCAAAGCCCGCGGACATCATAATCTGTTTGTACAGCTGCGGACTCTGATTTAAGAATGCCTCCCTGTTAAAGTAAGTTATCGGAAATAATGCCGTGCCGCCTTCGGTTGCAGCCGAAACCACCTTTGGCGTATGAATCTCGATGAATCCTTCATTTTCAAGGAAGCTACGCACTGCCTTTAAGGCGTGGTGGCGGATCACGAATGTATCGAGCGTCTTCCTACGCCTGAGATCAATAAATCTCGAATCAAGCCTGGTATCAATATCTGCATCGACCTTTCCAGTGATATCCATCGGTAGCGGAGAATCCGACTCAGAAAGCACATTTAGCGTCTGCGGGATTATCTCGTACCCGCGTGGGGCTTTATCTTCCCTCTTCACAGTTCCGGTCACTGTGAGTACAGACTCCCGGATCAGCCGTCTGGCAGACTCGAAGAGCTCGGAATCGGTCTTCTTCTTGACCATCGTGAGCTGCATGAACCCGCCCCGGTCTCGCAGTATGAGGAAGTAGATTCCTCCAAGGTCGCGCATCTCGTGTATCCAGCCCGCGACCGTTACGGTGTCGCCACTCATCTCAGGTGTGATATCGGATGCATAATGAGTTCGCATAATGTCCATAATGGGTGTAAATGCGAGGGTACTTGTGTTATATGTTTTGGTGACTTTCAAAATACAAAGCCGCGAGCTTGCAGAGACTATACAGAGAGGTGTGAGGGAGTGTTCTTACAAAGAAGGAAGGATTTATTAACTACCTTCCCCCTATTACTACTTTGTCAGACTAACCACCCATTCGGGCGCCTGATGTTGGTTTTGTTTTCCAAACGGTTTGAGGTCATGCCACCGCCCGCGGTTGATTTGTCTGTAATGTGGCAAAGTAGGACTATACAGGGTAAGGATAAGAACTGAGGCTATGAAGAATTGCGGCTGGAAGCGGGTCTGGTGATAACAGGAGATCTCGAAGAAGAGGAAGGAATTTCATGCGGGAAGGTATCGTATAAGCCACTGTGGAAGTGGTTGTTGGACTAAAACAGTCTCGTTTCAGTTCCACTCCAGCAAACTCCACTAACACTTGACCGCCAAAGACGTGATATGGTTGTTAGTCTATCTTCGCAGCCATCACCGCATCGCAGTCGCCCGTGATCGTTATGATCGTAAGATTCAGGTCGCCCTGGTTGAATGCCACAGCACACTCGAGATTATCGGTCATATTCGCTGCAAGTTCGTTTACACGAGCGGTTGTATTCTCTCTGATGCCGATACATGTGATGGTGCGCTTACACATATCACCTACAGGATATACCGTAGAATAATACTGATCTGCAATTGGGGAGTACATGCTCACTTCCTGATATGGCGCATCAAGATCCACGTTCTCGAGCAATTTAATGAAATAGGGGTATGCGTTGGGGGCAGTCTCATTATCGATCACATCGACCGTCGCCTCTACCTTGCTGCGCGGACCGAGGATGCAGGGATCACCCAGGATGTTGCATACGTCCTTGTTTCGGATAAGAACCTGATAACCATCGTACTTAGTTGGTACGACAATGGAGGACCCAAGTACCAACTTTCTCGGATACAGCGTGTGTAATCCCATCTGGCTACCGTCCCCGAATATGGCCGCGTAGGAGTCGGTGACGTTTGTGCCGTAGAACCCCTGCGGGACGATCTGTTCCGCAAGTGGCGTCCCTTCCAGATCCTTGGCATGGATGTACTGTGCCATAAGCACACCCGGCGGGCTTGCATTAAGTCCGTCCGCTACCGAATAAAGCGGGTGATCAACGAGTTTTCCAAAGTTGTTTAGTGGTATGCGATTGTCACTGTCGGAATTCTGTGCGGGTTGGGCTGCATTATCAGGTTCGTTATCCCCCCAAAAAAGAGGCGTCAGTGGAGCCAGCACCATCATGAGCATCATTAGCCCGGCAAGCACTAGTATAATAAGGGTGGAAGTCTTGTATTTTGCCATGTTAAACCAGTATTGGCAGCAGGTGTTATTAATCTTATCAAGGCATTAGCTTAGCGGTGTCTTGCTTTTCATGCCCTTCATAACCTCGTCCATCCGATCCACGATCGCCTCAAACGATCTGGCAGTGGCTGAATTAATCTCCAGCACAAAGGGAATTCCACTGTCGCCGGACCTTACAACCAGCGGATCGAGCGGCACGCTTCCGAGAAACGGCACGCCCATCTCCTTAGCAACGCGTTCTCCGCCGCCTTTCCCGAACAGATCGATCTCGCAACCACAGTGCGGGCAGACAAAGCCGCTCATGTTCTCGATGATCCCGATGACTGGAATCTCCAGATACCGCGCCATGTTTATCGCCTTCCTTGTATCGAGGAGTGCAACATCCTGAGGCGTGGTGACGATGATTACACCATCGACATCCATAAGCTCTGCAATGCTCATCGGTTCGTCGCCGGTTCCGGGCGGGAGGTCGATTAACAGGTAGTCGAGCGCATCCATCCAGTCCCACCGAATCCCCTCTACAAACTGCCGTATAAAGTCCGTTCTGAGCTGACCGTGCCACGGCACAGCAGCGTCCTTTTCGATCATAAAAGCCATCGACATGACAGAAAGCCCGTGATCGCAACCCAAGGGAAGGTACACCGGTATCAGCATCTCTTCGTCTGCCGATGGGAGTTCATCCTCGATATGTAGCATCTTTGGTATGTTGGGTCCTGTGATGTCGGCGTCGAGCAATCCGGTATTCTTCCGGCTCTCTACCAGCCTGAGCGCAAGATTGACCGCGACTGTGGTCTTGCCAACGCCGCCCTTGCCGCTCATGATCATGATCCTGTGTCTTATTGGGTCTGTTTCGTCTGTTTTGGTCATTTTGGTGTGATCCTCTCAAATTAAGTTAATTCCCCCGTCAATCCTTAAATATCACACGCGCATCCACAGCCACTACACCCCTTCCACAAGCGATGAGCGGGTTCATATCAAGTTCGAATATCTTCTCCTTCGCAGCCATCTCAGACACCTGCAGTATGGTATCAACTATCGCGCCCACGTCGCATCCAGCCAGGATCGAGCGCCCCCTGATCTCCTCGATCATCTCGATCGCATCCCGCTTTGTAAGCGGAACTACCCGAAACGAGACATCGTCGAGCACCTCAACAAAGACCCCGCCGATCCCGAACATCACGGCATGACCAAACTGTGAGTCGCATTTTATCCCGATTACGATCTTGGCTCCACGCGGCACCATCTCTTGGACGAGAACTCCGTCGATTCGTGCGTCTGGAGCATGTTTCTTCGCATTCCCCACAATCGTCTCGAATGCAGCACCCACCTCTAGCCGCCCCACATCGAGAAGGACGCCTCCGGCAGCGTTCTTATGCGCGATATCCGGAGATGAGATCTTCATTGCAACAGGAAACCCGATCTTACATGCAAGCAGAAGCGCATCCTCTCTGCTCCTTGCCACAGCTTCCCTTGTTACTGGTATCCCGTACTCTGCCAGAAGTTTTTTCGATTCATGTTCGGTTAGTATCTTCATCGCTTCTGCAAAATCCTTTTGTGACGCACCAGATTATTAAGTGCGACTACCGCACGCTCTGGCAGCGGATAGTTTGGTATTCTATTCTTTTCTAAGAGTTTTACCGCCGCCTCAATACTGGTTCCACCGATCCATGATGTTATCACCGGTTTATCATATCCCTCTCTCGCATCGATCACTGCCTCTGCCGGCAGGCATGGATCTACCATCTCGGCATGGACATATATCACTAAAAGAGCGTTTATACTCCGATCAGAGAGCATGATATCCGTAACAGCCTTAAACATCTCGTAGCTACCGTTCCCTGCTGTATCCAGAGGATTCGCAGGGGTTGCAATCGCCGAAAGCACTCCTGTCAGCATCCGAACCGTACGCTCCGACAGATCCGGAAGATGAAGTCCGAGGTCTTCACATAGATCTGCTGCGAGAATCGAAGCGCCTCCACCGTTTGAGATGATTCCGATGCCATCGCCTGCAGGTGGAGAGATCGAGAGCGCAAGCGCAGAATCAAACAACTCCTCGAGTGTCCCTGCACGGATGACCCCTGCCTGCTTAAATGCTCCATCATAGATTCGGTCGGCGCCGGCAAGAGAGCCAGTGTGTGACAGTGCCGCCTTACTTCCTGCCTGAGATCTCCCGGTCTTGAGTGCGATTATCGGCTTTCTAATCCTGCTTGCGACATCGATGAACCGCCTTCCCCGTTCTATCCCCTCGATATACATCATGATCATTTTTGTGTGCCGATCAGCACTCATATACGCAAGAATGTCGGAATCATCAACATCTGCCTTGTTCCCGACCCCAACGACAAGATGGAGTCCCATCTGCTGGCTTGCAGCCCAGTCCACAAGCGCAAGCCCAAATGTTCCGCTCTGGGTCACAAACGAGATTCCGCCTTTCTCTGGCATCTCCGGGATGATGCTTGCATTCAGGTGGAGGTGCGTGTTGATGAAGCCGAACGTGTTCGGACCGATCATCCGCATCTCGTAGTCCCTCGCAATATCGCGGACCCTGTCCTCAAGTTCAGTGTTTCCAACCTCGCCAAATCCCGCTGATACGATCACGACACCCCTGGTACCCTTCCTCCCGCATTCCTCCAGAACCGCAGGGACACTTCCTGCTGGAACTGCGATTATGCCGAGATCGACTCTATGGGGGAGGTTTAGAACCGAAGGATAGCATCTCATCCCCAGAACCTCGTCTTTGTTTGGGTTCACCGGATAAACCACTCCTGCGTACCCTCCCGAGATGATGTTATCCAATATCCGGTGTCCCCATTTTTCACGATTCGAAGATGCGCCGATCACCGCAATTGAATCCGGTTCAAAGACCTTTGAGATCATGGGGTGTTATTACATGCATTTGCGGTAGCTCATCGCAGAGAGTACTCGTTCCTTTGCGATCATTTCAGCGGAATCCCGCGGATACAATCCATCACTGTACGTTTTATCGAGGATTTTCTTCGTGTTCGCCCTTATCTTACTCTTGATTTCAGAAAAAGCCCCTTTCTCACTCCCGTGCCTGTACTCGACAGCAGCCGCGATGACGCCGCCGGCATTCGCTATGAAGTCAGGGACTGATAGGATACCTTTCTCATGAAGCACCTTCTCGGCGCCGAGTGTTATCGCAATATTCGCACCCTGGAGTACAAGCTTTGTGTCAAGCGTGCCGACGTTCCCCTCATCGATGACATCAGGTCTTGCAGCAGGAACGAATATATCGCCAGGTATCTTTAAGAGATCCTCTGTCTTCAGCTTTTCCGCGTCCTCGCAGTAGATAACAGATCCTTCACTCTCCTTTGTCCGTATCAATCCTGAAACATCGATCCCGTCACTGTTGTATACAGTTCCGCTTGTATCGCTCGCAGCCACAAGGATTGCTCCCTTCTCTTCGAGAAATCGCGCTGCATTCTTGCCCACGTTCCCGAAGCCCTCGACAACGAGTCTTGCACCATTCAAATCCAGATCCATATACTCCTTCGCAACTTCCGCACATTCTGCGATCCCGAATCCGGTTGCCCCAATCTCGTCGAGAGGGATTCCGCCAAGCACTCTCGGAAGACCGACAGCCCGCTTTATTTCATCGAATATATACGCCATACAGGATTCGTTGGTGCCCATATCAGGACCGGGCGTGTAATCGCGAAGAGATTCGATCGCTTTTGCGAACATTCGTATGAGGCACTCTTTATCCCCAGTCTTCGGGTCCGCGATGATTCCGGCTTTGCCACCTCCGTGCGGGAGCCCTGCCGCAGCATTCTTAAGTGTCATCGCCCTTGCGAGTCTCATCACCTCTGTTGTGGTGAGATCCGGGGCCATCCGGACGCCGCCAATAGCAGGTCCTGCGGCAGCATTGTCGATTACCACGATCGCTCTTAATTTTGCGACGGGTTCGTAGATGTGGATTATCTTCTCAGGTCCAAGATCATCAGTGTATTCTTCAAAGATTGTCTGGCTTACGTCCATGGTATCAAATCCTCGGCTTTGCCTGGCAGTTCTGGCATTCTGTGGTTCTCTATCTTTAAATACAATGCGATAAAACTTACGTATATGTTGGTCACACACCAGATACTCACCACAGCCAGTGATATCATCTGGGGTCTGTTCATGATGGTTTTGTTAATCGGGACTGGCATATTCCTTACGTTCGGATTACGATGGATTCAGGTACGTAAACTGGCACTGTTCAGAAATCTAGTGATAGCCGAACATCATACCTCAGTCCCACATCATTGTCACCATGTTGCCGATGGTAAAACCATTTCATGACGGATTTCATACCGGATTTCTACCATAATCCGCGCACCGCTCACACAAAACTACACAAAAGTCATAAAAATAGCTTATTTGAAAGAAAATAGAAGATAGCCACAGCTAATGAATGATTGCGGCATGCCTGCAACTTTTGAAACGTTAAACGGTCTTCATCCAGGACTCAAGAACGGTATGAGTCTCGAATACGCATTCAACAGGGTTTCCCTGCATTTTCCCAGTACCCCAGCCCTTTTCATCGATGAGAGTTTCATCTGGTTCTCAAGTCCCCTTTCGGTTCTGAACTGCTTCTTATGATG
>DAOUXE010000177.1 GCA_030666765.1 Methanosarcinales archaeon | reverse complement strand
TTTCATATATCCATATATGTCCCAGATAGTATCAGCAGCGCGGAGCCGACATGCATAGATGCCTATATATGTCTGCGTACCCCACATACGGGTGAGGTTGATGCTACAACATGGTTGTTGAATCGATACCGACCCATAAACCCAATCCTCCGACCATCAGAAGTCGGAGGCAGGCGATGAAAAGGCAGATATACCAACAGTTGCCCGGATTTAACTGCGGTGAGTGTGGATATACAAATTGTACCCGGTTCGCAGCCGCGCTGGTGGAAGGAGATGTAGAAACCACTGGTTGTCCGTTTCTGCTTCAGGATAGATTTAAGGAAAGTAGCGAGCGAGTCGATGAGATCCTATCCGGAAAGACGTGGGAAGGGGCAGAAGACGCTATAAGTACAGAAGAAGAAGCAGAGATAACCGGACTTATCGACCATCTCGCAGCGGATTTCGTCTTAGCCCCACTTCGAGGCGAACCGTCGTGCCGGGAGGATTTACATCCGTTTGACTGGGCGATCCATGCAGAGGTGGGGGATATTCTCCGCTACCGACCGTGGGGCTGCCCGATAACACATTTCGCAGAGGTTCTGGCAGTGGCTCACGGGATCGTTACTGTGCACGTCGTCGGTCCACTCCATCGACTTGGCAGCGAGATTGCATGGAAGAACGTGGGGCTATGCATGGTAGTCGGCTTCGAGGGGTTAGTGATTAGAGGGGATGTACCTGATGTTGGGGCGACGGTGCGGTTTTTACCAGAGCACTGCATGATGGGCAAGGTACACTCCGGCGTGATTGTGCATTCGGAAGGTGACCGCGTGCGGATTGAGGGAATCGATCTGAAGGTGTGGTGAATTCTGCCGCCGCCTTGCAGGAATTGCCGACCGCTATGACTCAGGCGGACGAGCCGTTCACCAGCAAGTCACCATCTCTTGTTCCCGTGGAAGAGATCGATATACTCTTTGTTTGTGTGACCAGCTCTGGCAACGAGTTTCTTTAATTGTTTTGTAAGAAAAACTGCTGCTTATGCCCAATTTCTCCTGGAATAGAAGCAAGAACCTTTCAGCCAACCTATTTGACAATTCCGGATATGTTTGCAATAGTAGAGTTCTGTAGCTACTCAGGTACCTAAAACCACTATCGTAGGACTTCACTGTGCAGGAACTGCCCGGAATGAGGGGGGTACTGCAACCAAACCTAGAATTTATAGAAATGGGATTGTGTCAAGTGCATTGGTCAGAGCATTTTATGGCGGTATGTGGTCGAATTTGTAGAGATGGGTTGCGGCGCGATGGAGTGGTTGGTTGGCTAATAATGTCCCAAAGCCTGTTTTTATTGGGTAAGTGCCATTACTGAGAACGAAACATATTCAACCCCCATTCTGGCTTATCCGGGGGATTGGAATCCAGAAGCTCCCTCCATGCCTCGTCTGTGAGACGGCCATCCATCGGCTGCTTAAACTCATAGTAACTCATAACCGGACCGGCACCCACAAGAATTCTTCCGTCAGGGAGTTTGTACGCAACAATGATCAAATCGACGTAGCCCACGCCCTCCTCGAGAACCTGCTCTGTATTGCTATCGGTATGCACATCAGCGATGACCGTCGTCTTCTTCGCCTTATCATCGACATCAGCGATGACGCCATCCAGATTGTCCCCGAAATTCTTTATGAAATCATAATCGTCCTTTGAGAGTTCCTTGTTCTCAAGTTCCTTTGACGAGATGTTGACAAGTCTCGTAAGTATTCTCTCGAGGTTTTCCAGTCTGTGCTTTGATGAACTGTCCAGAACATCCATCTCGGTAAGACCGCTATTCGTCATCCGTGTTAGCGCAAGCAACCGGTTGTAGAACTCTGGAACCGGTTCGACACATCCAACGACGGGTTTCTCTTCTTCCATGGGCGGGGCACAGGTCGCCGTCATCGTATGACTCTGTTTGGCATAGAGGATCGTGTCGTGCCTGAGTTCTGCCCATGATGCCAGAGCCGTGGTCAGTTCCTTGTCCTGCCATGCATCGGTCTGCATGAACGTTGGATAGCCCGCGCCGTGATCATTGAGAAGGGGCTTTAGCGCGAATAGCCACGACCAGTAGAGGTTCTTGTTCCACTCTGCTGCGTCAAAGGAGTTAAATTCATCCTCCAGCTCCTTATACTGACGGTCATATTCCTTGTAATTAGAGTCGTTCAGTTTATCCAGCAACTCCTTCGACCGATCCGATCCAAGGAGCGCCATGACATCGAGACCGCGCGGAAATCCCCTGACCGGCCTTCCAGCACCATCGATGATATATGTAAACGGCTTTATCCCATCCCCCTGATAGACGTCCGTATATACGCCGACGAGGTTCGTGAACATATATGAATCAGGAATGAACCGCTGCCCCATCAACCTAAATCCTGCGGTGTTGTTCAGGCACTGGTTTGCCTCTTCTGAGGTGAATGCCACACAATTTCCGGTCCCGCCGTATATCCTTGGCGATCCGTACTCTGTAAGTTTTACTTTCAACTCCCCAATCATCTCATCATTCAGGTTATCCGGATCGAATGAACCCCCAAAAACAGAGTTTAATGCATCGATGTACTCATAAGGACCCAGATCATCAGAGAGCCCCACGTAAAAAGCGGTTACCGAATATATTCGGTCCCACTTGCCCATCAGTTCTTCATCAGCAGCGAATTCGGATGCTATCAGGCAGGCGCCCGTCGTCTGGATTTGTGCATCGTATTGTGAGATGAGACCCCCCGGATCATCGGGGTCGGTCGTTCCCGGCGGCATCGCATCCGAGCCCTTGAGGAGCATGCTCATCCGGCCGTACCACATAAACGCTCTGAAATAGTTCTTTAATTTTTCTGATCTGGTATAGTGCCCTCTTGGGACATACTGGGAGTAATCTTCCTTGTAAATGAAGATAGGTGAATCCGCAAACCCAGAATGCGTGTCTATCAACTTCAATTCGGCTTCGACATCGTCCCGGACATAAGACGGGACCTTAAAACTGTAACGCGTCAGATCTTCTTTTTTGAAATAAGCATCGGTGCAGTCCCATTTGTTTTCACTCTGACAGACTTGGTCTGGCTTTGGCTTTAGCAGACTCATACCGATCGAAAAGTAAGCAATATCTCTTCTTTCTGCTTCTTTCAGATCTCCGTTAGAATTTCTGTATGATTCCATCGAACTGTTCAGCAGTTGCTCGCTGATCTCCCAGACGAGATCGTAAAATTCCCTTTCCTCGATCTGACGCAGCGTCTCATCGAACTGGATATGGTAGAGATGCAGCAGCGAGTCGGTGGTGACAAAGATCGGTATCTCATCATCAGCAAGCATCTTGTACGGCTGGACGATGTCCTCTTCCTTCCGGTCGAAGGGATTATCTATGACAACGAAACCGTTTTGTTCCAGCAGACTCAAGGCATTATCGTTGAGCTGGATTTCTCCGGAGAACTGCTTATAGTTTGAGATTTGATTTGTCTGCAAGGGCAGATCGTACTGCGGAGCGTTCAGAACGATGTCCAGCGGATCTAATGAGTAATGCTTAGAAAAATCCATACTTTCTGCTGTGATGCTGGATAGATCGATTGGTTCAGTCTTCAGAATTGGCTTTTCCGGTTGAATGGGTTTTTGTGGCTCCTGTGATTCATCGGGTCCTTGATCGACGCAGCCACCAATGATCATCGAAGAGATCAGAATTATGATTATCGAACGTTTGCACCACATAGTGATCCTGATGCATTAGCGCTTCATAAACTTTTTGATGCGCCCGGCTTTGTGTGGATTTCGTCCAAACACTTCGCACACAGAAACTTTTGGAATTCCCAAACAGAGATTAGATCATAAGATATCGCAGGGTGGTTGGTAGATTGCTGACATCAAGATAAAACGCGGATACTAAGCCCTATCTGACAACGTTTTTACCCAAGCGTACTTACTCGAGTATTGTGAGGGCGTCCACATATAAAACCGCAAGATTACACAAGATTAACACAGAAATCTTGTGAAAATCCGTGTAATTTTGTGGTTCATACCACGAGTTACTCG
>DAOUXE010000065.1 GCA_030666765.1 Methanosarcinales archaeon | reverse complement strand
GGATTTTCACAAGATTTCTGTGTTAATCTCGTGGTTTTATATGTGGACACCCCACAATACTCGAGTAAGTACTCTGGGTAAAGATAATAGGGAGATGCTAAGCGCAGGTGAATCTCATGGGTGCTTAACAACACAGATGAAATCCGATGTGGTATGATGTGTGAGATCACGATGTTGTCGGTATGTTCACCTCTTCATCCACATACCCAACCGTCTCAATCTCGATTTTGATACCTTCCGAATCTACTGAGATTGGAGGATTCGGATTCATCACGGTTCCGCCGCCTTTTGAGACGAGTAACCCCTCGCGTACTAGCTGGTCGGCTGTTTGCATAATCTCCTTATCATCGATCTCTCCAAAGACGTTTTTGAACAGATCGATGATGTCCAGTATATGGACGCCGCTTAATCCTTTGGGTTTCATATATTCGGCATACGCATCGTCGTCTGCAAGCACATTGACGACGAACATAGTCCTACACCGATTCTCAAAGAAGAGATCATCTTCGGTTAGTCCCATTATTTCCCCCTAATCTTTGATCGCTATGATTTCCGTTCGAGCAGTTCAGCGAATGCGAGTGTGCCGGAGATGCTCTTGATTTTTATGTTTACGATCTCACCTTTGATCGTCTTCGGGACGTAGATGGTGTATTTGTCGATCTGGGTAAATCCGTCACCTTTTCGACCGACTCCGGTGATCTTGACATCATATTCCCCGCCTTCTTCTATCGGTTCCTTCGCCTGCACCGCGCGAACCTTGCGTTTCCTGATCGGTCGATGCGCACCACATGCATCGCATTTCAGCATCAGTACACGGTCGGTACGCACCAGTGTGGTGTCAGGACGTCCGCACTCCGAACATATTACAAACTCATCGACATAAGCCTGAATCTGTGACTGGATGGTCTCGGTGGTGAACTTTCCCTGAAAGATCACACGAGTTCCGTCGAATTTGCCAGCAGTTCCAAGTTCCCTCAGGAGATACTTCAGCAGGTGGGTCGGATCTCGATTGATGGTGTCGGTGATCTCAAGAAAGTTTCTTAAAACTGTGGTTTTCCCTTCTATGATCACATCCACCCCCGGAACTGAGAAACGCACATCAGTTGTCAGGTACTCCGGCATCTGTTCGAATGCCCGGTCCAAGTTTCCTGCATAATCGGTCATTGAACCAGTTCCTGCCCCTTATCGATCACGATGCTGATTGGCGTTGGTAGTTTGTACCCTGCACGCCTCATCGACTCTTTTGCATGCTGAAACTGCTGTGGCTGCACCGATACCGTGAAGACGCGCTGCCCTGTATGCACCCGTGCGGCAGTCCCGACCAGTTTTCCAAACGCATGCCGCATGCCACTTGATACTCGGTCAGCACCTGCGCCAGTCGCCTGTTTGTTCTCCCGAAGCACCTGATGCGGGTATACGCGCAGTTTCAGATGGAAATTCGTACGTCCGGCTTCCCTGAGCAGATACCTGTTTGCGGTGATCCGTGCAGCTTCAAGCGCGTTGTGCCTCACCTGGCACTGTTCTTTTGCGATTAGGGATATGGAAACTGGAAACTCCTCTGTGAGGTTTCCCATGTCATAACTTACGATGTGACTGCCGGGTACCCCGCCCATGTATTCACGGCGTGTGTACGGGCGCT
The DNA here is from genome assembly GCA_030666765.1 of Methanosarcinales archaeon. Lineage (GTDB taxonomy): Archaea > Halobacteriota > Methanosarcinia > Methanosarcinales > Methanogasteraceae > Methanogaster_A. The sequence continues at coordinate 4,876 of DAOUXE010000065.1, read as the reverse complement.
TAAACTTGCGGTACATTTTCGCGGGTTTGGTTACCATTTATATGCTCCTTTTTCTCTATACCTAGCGGTTTTATGGTTATAAATGTTGGGATTGCCGGAAGCGTGACCGCCCTTATATAAAACATGCAACCGGTCCCCTCTAATCTACCTGCCTTATCTACCAACGATCAGTTTTGCAAGCGTAACAGGAGACCTGCGGGAGCACCACCTGTTAAATTCGGTGTATGTCCTGTCTCCCCTGACGGTTCTCATATATTCCATAAACAATCTTTTATCCCGCCATAATGCCTTTAAAAATAAGTCCCGGTGACCATAAGCAAAGTTTGCAAACTTCAGTGCAGATTTTAGATCGTAATTAAACTCCTTTTCGCACCTCGTCACATATTCCTGCAAGAATCTTTCAGAGAAATCGTCGCTCTCGACAGCGTCTGCCGCGACGTCTGCTGCCATCTCGCCGCTCTTCAGAGCATAATAGATCCCCTCGCCAAGAAACGGATCGACAAAACCGGCAGCATCGCCTGTTAGCAGCACACGATCACTATGTATTCTCCGCGGGAATCCGCCAGCAGGAATTCTATAGCTGTTTATTCCACTTATCCTGCCTTCGATATCGATATTCTTCCGGTTCGAGACATCCCGAACGAACCTGTTAAAAGATCCCTTCAGGCCATGCACTCGTGGTGCAAATTCTCCGATGCCTATCGAGATATGATCCCGCTTCGGAAATATCCATCCATAACCCCTGTCTCTGGTAAAATAAAATTCAATCAATCTATCCTCGACACACTCATCAACCACAGTTTTTCCAAGTTCGACTTCTGCTTCCAGACATATACCAATATCATCGCCCCAGCGCGTTCGGATACCTGATCTTCTCGCTACTGTGCTGTTCACCCCGTCAGATCCGATGATCATCCTCGAACGGTATCGGTTTTTGGATGTCACCACTTCCACACAGTCCCCGGTGAAAAAAACGTCTTTCACACCTTCGCCATCCTGAACCACTGCGCCTGCATCCTCTGCTCTGCGGGCAAGCCAGTGATCAAGATTCTCCCGCTGCGTCATCACCGCGACCTGGTCATCAAGCATCCCTGCGAAGTTTCTGTAATCCGGCAGGAAGATGCGTGCACCGAATGCTTCGCGCTCGATCAGTTCCTTATCGATCCCACCGATGACATCCAGTGCTTTCTGGGAGACTCCGCCACCGCATATCTTGCTTCTCGGATATGTTGCCTTTTCAAGTACCAGTACAGAAAGTCCATCTCTCGCAGCCCTCTCTGCGGCAATCGAACCTGCTGGACCGCCGCCGACTATACTCACATCATATTCCATTATTTAAACTCCAATAACTTATCTAATATAATAACAACTAAAGGAAGTATCATCGATAAGCCAAGTTGGCTAACCTGTCTAAAGTCGAATGGCCATGTTTTTAATTCTTTTAACCGATTAAGTGACTCATCTATCTTTTTAATTGTTTCGTCAGTGTGATTATCTATATTTATACCTTCAAGTGTTTTTGGCGTAGTAAAAGAATATGATCCTTTTATAATCTTTTTTTTTAACATCAAAATTTCATCCAATTCATTTTCTTTAAATTTTACAAGTGCATTATGGATGCTGATCAACGGTCCGATGAATATCATGACTCCTATACTATCACCCACAACTATCCACGATAAAACAATATGCCAAAAAAACGTGGGTTTATGTACCCACGGGGAAATGATGAAATAAAGAATAGCAACAACTGATAACCCTACTGCTAAAATCGAGACGCGAAGCGATAATTCCGCAAATGGCCGCATACCTCCAACTTTGTCAGGATGATGCAAATTCAGCTTTAATGGTAGATTTCCTATTTTATGCACCATTAATATAAATTTATAAATAACTATTAAACAGTGTCCCCATAGAAACATTGTAATTAATAAAAGAACTAAATGAGAGAACATTAAAACTGGTGATTTATACCAAATTCCTAAGCTCATAACCGTGGCATAAGCCATTGCTGCGGCTATGACCCCACCCATCAACATATATCTTGCATTAAAGACCTGATTTAAATTATTTTCATAAAAACTTTTTAATTGGTCATGGTTTAAATTAACTATTCTGCTTGTTTGCAGATAGGATGCCCTAATCTTTTTTGCGAAATAAGTAAATGCTATCATGAGATAAACAAAACCAACCATAATTAAAAAAGTTCCATCGTGGAATAGTATATCGGATTCATTACGATACTTTGCAACGATATAATGAAAGAGAAATAGGATTTGTCCAATGATTATCCATACGACGGGATATGATAACGGAATTTTTGAAACTAAAGTTTCGAACCATGGTTTAAATTTTTTGTCAAACTCCTTTATATCCATCTCGACTTGGCTCTTGTCCAAATGCAATTCTGGTAAAGCACATTGTTTCAAAGAAATGTCTACTATTGGCGGTTGGCTGATTTTTGTTCCGCAAAAAGGACAGATAGCCCAATCAGACTTAATTTCCCTTTTACACTCCAAGCATGTCCATGTATACGAGCAAATAGGGCATGATATCCACCCATCTTCGATTTTTGTTCCGCAAAAAGGACATTGTTCCATGGTTAACAATCTCACTCATATAGTCGAACATTTATCCTGCTCGACATGTCTTTTATGCTCTTGAATATAATTCTTACAGTCGATCCTGCCGGACCGCCGCCAACGATGATCATGTCGTACATGTCACCCATGTCACCCCGCCGCGGCAAGTTCCTCGAAGTATTTTCCTACTAGCTCGGCGTCATTAATTCGCTCTTGCGAGGTTCCTGAACCAGCCACCTCTACCGGAAACGTAGGAGACTCCGTAAACTCCTGAGCCGCTGTTTCAGATGCTTCGCGGATCGAAAACTCGGATCCGATGCCGGTGTACATCGTGAGGTCAAGGTTCGTACCTTCGATGGACGCAACCGATGGCGCGCCATAGATATCATCGCTGCGGCCTGTGCCTGCCCCCTCGATCAGGTCGCCACCGCCGCCGCCGTCACCCCCGCCCTCGCCAAACAGGGGTAGTTGTACTCCACGGGCAGACTCAGCCACAGAGAAATTCGCAACCGCAAGCGATACGATGAATAGCGCAAGCAAGATGATCGAGATAACTCTCGATGTGATCCGTTTCCGGTTCAAAAATGACGAATATGCAACCTCGTCCATCTCCGCTGTGACCATCTCTGCCAGATCGTTAACCACCACGTTCTCAATCCCGCGGTTGTCATACGCGGTTCTCAAGGGCTCATCCAGTCCAGGATATGCGGCACCTACGGATGCACAGACACTGTTGCGCCTTCTGCGCGTAAAGATTGCAAGCAGGATCGAGATCGGCACCATAGCCGCAATAGCAAGCATGACCGCACACACCGCGGGTGCCGCAATCTCCATGCCGAGCTCTGAGAACTTGACGATCTCGATGTCTGCCATCTCTGCGCAGATCTGGTGGACGCCGGTGAAGATGACAAGAGCATACGATGCCATGAAGACGAGAATCACGTCGAGCAGCACATAATAGCGACCCAGTTTCCCGGAGAAACCACCGAGTTCGAACAGCATCTCAGTGTATCGGTACATGCTGGATTCTCCCTCCGCATCCCTATTAACTGCTTCGCTTGCGTGCGGCAAGTTCGATCGCCCGCACAATGCTGCTCGTCGGATTGATCGTTGCCACCGGGATGCGTAATATCTTCTCAACAGTCGGGCTTACGATCGGTGCACATACGAGCGCTGATGCTCCGTCACGCTCGGCGCGAACTGCTGCTATAATCGCATCCTCCATCGTGGATGCGGCATACTCGCGCACGACCACGCTCTCGCCATCGATCAGTATCTGTCTCTCTGTGATGCGGTCGAGTACCGGACGCGCAGCAATGACTGCGATGAAGTTCTTCTCGGTTCCTTCGAGTTTTCGTATCGTCTGTACGATCTGCCGAAGCGTCTTCACATTCGGCTCGCGGCGACCTCCGAGTAGCTTGTATATCGTGCTATGTGGAATCGAGGCGCATTTGCTGAATTCGAGGACGGTCATGCCAAGTTCCTCCTTTATCACTCTCGAAAGCACGCTCCGAAACCGCTCGTCTGATTCGAATACGGAAAGGATCACCCCCTCTGCTAACGCATTTGGAGTTGACGCTTGCGTTATCATACAATGATATAATGTTTCTATGTGTTCATATATCTTCACATGACCGAGTACAAACAGTGCATCATCATCCGGGAGGATCTGAAACTCTCACGCGGGAAACTTGCGGTGCAGGTCGCACATGCTGCAGTGTCCGCGGCAGAGCAAGTAGATTCGAGCGCTCGCAGGGCATGGAAGGATGGCGGGCAGAAGAAGATCGTGCTGCAGGTGAAGGACCTCTCAGAGATGTATGGGCTGAAGATGGACGCGGAAGCAGCAGGACTTCCGGCATCACTGATCACGGACGCGGGTCTAACCGAGATACCACCGGGCACTGTTACAGCGCTTGGTATAGGACCTGGCAGGTCCGATAAACTGGATGCGGTCACAGGAGAACTGCGACTGGTGTAGGTGCTCAAAAGCGCAACCTCGCAGTGGATTGCGAGGACATCCGCGGGCCGGAGGTCGGGCGATGGGATGAACGCAGACTGATATGGAGTGGGTGGACTTGCATTTGTTGGGGGGGACGAATTTTGCTAACGCTTGGCTGGTGCCTGAAGTTTGCGGAGCAAATTTACGTGAGCTAGTGCAACGAAACGAGTAGATACCCGCTTAGTGCTCACCGGAAAATAAAGTAGCAAAAGTAAATGCTCGAGTAACTCGTGGTGTGAACCACAAGATTACACGGATTTTCACAAGATTTCTGTGTTAATCTTGTGTAATCTCG
>DAOUXE010000155.1 GCA_030666765.1 Methanosarcinales archaeon | reverse complement strand
TCTGCTCGGTCTGCTCGGTATGCTTGTCTTGTTCGATCTGTCTTATTTGCCCTATTTGCTCAATCTGCTGCACAGACATCATCGGATAATCCATCTCCGCATCGTACCTCATGCCGACGTGTACAACCGCAGTGCCATATCTGATGACCGCTTCCACCCCAAGCATCCGGCCTTCGAGTTCGCAGTATCCGAGATCGTTTATGCGCCCCCGTACCATTTCACGGTCGATTGCAACTGTTATCGACTGCACGCACGGCTGCAATGATATGCTATCTCTGATCGCCACTTCCAAGCTGCCTGCCGTGCTTAAATTTACCGGAGAGCCAACGAACTGGTGATATAAGGCACCAAGTTTGATTCCTGACTCAAAGAGGGCAGTGTCCCGGTCTGTTATCTCAGCCATCATGGTGACTGGTGTCTGCGATGCTATTAATATTACGCATCCAGACTCCGCACGAACTCCTTTACACCATCCCCATAAGGTTCACTGCACACAACGTCTGCCTCATCTTTTAGTGTGTCAAGTGCATTTGCAACCGCCACCTTGACGCCGGCGACTCCGAACATCTTGAGATCGTTCTCGGCATCCCCAATACATGCGAGGTTCTTTCGATTGATCCCATATATCTCAGCTGCCTTTACAATCCCGCTGCCCTTGTCAACGCCTTTGGGCATGATCATCACATCGTCCCGGTTAAGCTCGATATCGACAGATAGGTCGTTTCTTCTGATGATCTCCTTCACATCTTCGAGACACGGACGCGTAGTTGCAACGATCACCTCCTCGACCTCGACAAAATCCATGCCCGCAAACGCGGATTTCAGTTCTTCCAGTCCTTCGCCGAGCAGGATCTTTGTACCGTCTGTCGGATCATAGATGACAGCACCGTTCTCTGCGATGATAGCATCCACAAAGCCACGTCCCGCGGTCACATCCACCAGGAACGGAAGCCGCCTCCCAGACGCGATGAATACCTTTATCCCATCATCCTTCGCGCTTTTCAGGCTGGTTACCGCATTTTCAGAGAGAACCAGCGACTCATCGGTCAATGTCCGGTCGTAATCACATACAATTGCTTCTATTTTACCTGCCATTCTACAACAAACCCCTTGTCCATCTGTTCAAGCGATATCAATTCGAGCTGGCATGCACCATCGATGCCAGAAAACCCGGTGCCGTCGGTAAGCGTTGGCGACGATTTCCCTCCAAGAATCATGTTCCCGACGTAGACATAGACCGTATCCACCAGCCCCTGGTGAAGAAGGCTCCAGTTCAAGCTGCCGCCGCCCTCCACCATCATTCTGCGGACGCCCATCTCGTACAGGCGCCCGAGCGCGTATGCGAGATCAACCTGGTGCTCGCCCGCAACAACGATCTCAGCGCCTGCCTCCGAAAGCCTGTCGAGACGCACGCCCGGCGCGGATTCGGAGACCAGTATGATCCGCCTGCCAGCCCCTTTCATAAGAATATCGGCATCCATAGGCGTGCGTGCAAGACTGTCGGCAACGATCCGGATAGGATTTTCATCGGTTCCCAGATCCCGCCGTTCTTTCCTGAGTTCTTCTGATTTGACAGTCAAACTCGGATCATCAGAAAGAACCGTTCCAATTCCAACCATAATAGCGTCCACCCCGTATTTTAGTCGGTCCACACGCCGGAAGTCCACCTCTCCTGAAATTGGTATCTGCTTTCGAGTATATGCTGAAATCTTTCCATCAGCGCTCATGGCAGCATTTATGAATACATACGGACGCATCTCGTTACTCTTAGAATAGTTAGGGAATTCGGAACAGACATTTTTGAGGGGATGGATGGTTGCAAGAACGCAATATCTAAATCTATCCCGAATTCCATACTCACCATTGGAACTCGTGGTATATTAATGATGCGGTTCATGGGTCAGGGATTTTTATTATTTTCCGGTCACATGATTATTGGCAGTTTGGGTCATAAGAGGCAGCTGAACTTGACTTTTTACCCCATGAATCACACCGCATAAGGGGGATGGGGTTGGGATTGCTTCGCCCCGGCAAACCTTTTCGCTCTTGGCGGTACATAAATACAACCAGACAAAATGAAAGTGTCGCCACAAACAGCGTCCAAAACGTTATGCTGACAGATGTTGAATTTTTGGTTCATGAGCACCACCAGATATGAGGAAATAAGGAATGCGGCAGAGATCATCGGTCTTCCTGAAAAGGCAACGATGGAAACCATAAAAAGATCATACAGGGCGTTGATGATGAAATGGCATCCCGATCGATGCGGAGAGGATCAGCAAAGATGCAGGGAGATGGCGCAGAAGATAATCAAAGCATATCAGGTAATACTCGATTACTGTAACAACTACGAGTACTCGTTTGGAAAAGAAGCTGTTGAAAGGACACGCTCTCCCGAAGAACGGTGGTTTGCGCAGTTTGGGGATGATCCGCTATGGGGGAGTGGAAAACGTGCCGGTGATTGAACCGTTCGAGGAGTACTGTTTCGAATATGACCAGTGGTTCGATGAGAACCGTTTTATCTATCTATCCGAACTTGCGGCACTGCGGCATTTTATCCGGGCGGGTGAGATGGGTGTAGAGGTCGGTGTAGGGACCGGCAGGTTTGCGGCTCCTCTTGGAATTAGAGTTGGGGTCGATCCATCCCCGAGGATGGGTGAGGTTGCCAGCGAAAGGGGGATATCCTTTGTCAGTGGCGTTGCCGAGAGTCTGCCTTTCAGGGGCGAAGAGTTCGATTTTGTGCTGATGATGGTGACTATCTGTTTTGTGGATGATGTGAAGAAATCATTTGGTGAAGTTTACAGGGTATTAAAGGTTAATGGATCTTTAATTGTTGGTTTTATTGATAAATACAGTCTTCTTGGCAGGACGTACCTTCATAAAAAGGAAAAGAGTAAATTTTATAGATATGCAAGATTTTATTCGGTCGACGAGGTGCTGGCTGGTTTGAGATGTGCCGGGTTCCATGATTTCGAGGTGATTCAGACAATATGTGGTGGTTTGGAAGACATTACCGCGGTACAGCCGTTCAGAGCGGGTTATGGGGATGGGAGTTTTGTGGTGGTACGGGCTCTGAAGTAATCAAAATATTCTAAAGTCAGGTGTCCCAACATCCAGGTAACTTGACAACCCCGGTTGCAGCAATATTTATATGTCAGACCGCTCCAGCATGTTATATATGGGAAATATCAGACCAACGTACATCAAAAAAATCGCAAAAGAATTGATCGAAACGCGCGGTTACGCATTCGGAACCGACTTTGAGGCCAATAAGGTGCAGGTTGCCAAGCACACGGACATCACCAGCAAGACGATACGTAACAGGGTCGCTGGTTATATCGTACGTAGAAACGTGATCGCAAAGCGCGAAAAAATTCTATAAGGTGGTGCTTATGGACATCAAAGGCGTTATGCCTGCGCTGATGACTCCGTTCACGTCCGATCGAGAGATCGACGAGGCTGGGTTTAAGGATAACATCAGGTATACGATCGAGCATGGAGTCTCCAGCATCGTTCCCTGTGGAACGACTGGCGAATCAGCAACGATAACGCTTGAAGAGCACAAACAACTGATCGATATCGCGGTTGACTGTTCCAGTGTTCCCGTGATCGCGGGAACCGGATCGAACAACACCAGTGAGGCGATCGAACTCACCAGACATGCGGCAGATGCGGGCGCCGATGCATCGCTGCTGATCACGCCGTATTACAACAAGCCGAACCAAAACGGGATTATAGCGCACTTTGATGCGATCGCGTCCGCTGTTGATATCCCGATCATACTCTACAACATCAAATCGAGAACCGGCATCAATCTCGAACCTGCGCTGATAGCAAAACTCGCAGAGATCCCGAGCATCATCGGAGTCAAAGAGGCAAGCGGCAATCTAGCGCAGGTATCGCGCATCATCGAACTGACCAGGGACTCTGATTTTATGGTGATCTCGGGAGATGACGCCTTGACGCTGCCGATCATGTCACTTGGGGGCGTTGGCGTGATATCGGTTATTGCAAACATCGCTCCCGCGCAGATTGTTGCTTACGTAAACGCGATACTTGCGAACGACCGCGACAGGGCAAGACGTCTGCATTACCAGCTCGCTCCACTTGTGCGGGCGATGTTTATCGAGACGAACCCGATCCCTGTGAAGACCGCTGCCGGCATGATCGGTCATGCAGCCGGACCTCTGCGGCTTCCGCTTGCACCGATGAGCGCGCAGAACGAGCAGAAACTCAGAAGCGCGCTTGTGTCGGCTGGACTGCTTAAGGGATGACTATCGTGTTTGCTTAAGATCACATTGCCAGAAGCGGCGGTGATGGAATGCCTCAAGACGCGAGTCGGAGGGGCGGACAGGTGCGCACCTGTCGAGATTACAGATGGGGCTGCGATGCTTGAAGTGATCGGGGTTGTTGGGGACTGAAATGGGAACCGCCATAAAAATGGACAGAAGTAGTATTACCATTCTTCCGACTACGATCAAAAAGAGATTTAAAGCGAG
>DAOUXE010000063.1 GCA_030666765.1 Methanosarcinales archaeon | reverse complement strand
TCGGAGGGGAGAAAGTCGCTGTTACGGTCATGATTCCGCCCGGGGCAAGCCCTGCCACGTATGAACCGAGTCCAGGTCAACTGCAGGGTGTCAGCCGTGCAAAACTCTATGTGCGGATCGGGCACATCCCGTTTGAGAAGGTATGGATGAAAAAGATCGAATCTGCAAACATGGGTATGCAGGTCGTTGACTCGTCAGAGGGGATCAAAATCATTGGAAATGACCCGCATATCTGGCTTTCGCCAGCGCTGGTAAGGACTCAGGTGGAACACATAAGCGATGCACTGATTAAGATCGATCCGGGTAACAGTGAGTACTACACCGGAAACAAGGAAGACTATCTCAAAGACCTCACGAATCTTGATGAAGATATCAGAAACAACCTTTCCGGAATAAAAAACAGGAAGTTCATGGTATATCATCCGGCATGGGGTTACTTTGCAAGAGATTACCAGCTGGAGCAAGTACCGATCGAGATCGAGGGAAAAGAGCCGAGTGCGTCCGACCTTGTGCGTCTGGCAGACACCGCAAGAGCGAACAACATCACCACAGTATTTGCTTCGCCGCAGTTCAATTCCGAGAGCGCGGAGGTTATAGCAGACGAGATCGGCGGAACGGTTGTATTCATTGACCCGCTTGCAAAAGATTATACTGCGAATATGCGCGCGGTATCAGCGGCATTTGCCAGATACCTGACATGACATGAAGGGTGAAGTGATCGGTTTGAGGGACGTGTGTGTGTACCACGATGATTTACCTGTCCTTGAGGATGTTACAATCTCGATACGCAGCCACGACTTTCTTGGAATCATCGGACCCAACGGCGGCGGGAAGACAACCCTCCTGAAAGTCATGCTCGGGCTGATAACACCTGAAAAGGGCGAAGTCAAGGTTCTTGGTGGCGATCCTGCGCGCAACAGGAGACACATAGGCTACGTCCCGCAGCATAGCCTCTTTGACCATGATTTTCCGATCAGTGTCATGGATGTGGTGCTGACCGGACGCGCCGGACAGAGACTATTTGGGAGATACACCGATCAGGACAAGAAACTGGCGCACGATACGCTAAAAATGGTAGATATGCTACCATTCGCAGAGAGACAGATCGGCAAATTGTCGGGAGGAGAGCGACAGAGAGTATTCATCGCGCGTGCACTAGTGGCAGAGCCGGAAGTGCTCCTGCTCGATGAGCCGGCAGCAGGGATCGATGCCCACATCCAGACCGAGTTTTATGAAATACTTGAGAAATTAAAGGAAAAGATGGCGATCGTGATGGTCTCCCATGATCTCACAGCAATCTCAATTTACGTCGATAAGATCGCGTGTCTCAACCGAAGACTCTTTTATCACAACTCGAAAGAGCTGACCTCGGACGATCTGGAGGCGGTATACCAGTGCCCGGTAGAATTTATCGCGCATGGTCTCCCACATAGAGTATTAAAGGAGCATTGAAGTGATTGAGATCCTGCAGTATGGATTTATGGTGAATGCGCTGACCGCGGCACTACTATCAGCCATCGCATGTGGAATCATGGGCACGTATGTCGTTGTGAAACGGATCGTTTTTATAAGTGGTGGAATAGCCCACGCCTCCTTTGGCGGTATCGGTCTTGGGTACTTTCTTGGGATCGAACCTGTCATCTGCGTGATTCCGTTCAGCATTGTGTCCGCGCTCTCTATAGGTGAGGTTAGTAGGCGAAGAGGACTCTCTGAGGATGCTGCGATAGGTATCATCTGGGCGATGGGTATGGCGATAGGAATCATGTTCATATCACTTACACCAGGCTACGCTCCGGATCTATTCAGTTATCTCTTTGGAAATATCCTGACTGTGCCGTATTCCGATCTCCTGATCATGTTACTTCTGGATGTGGTAATCGTAACCATAGTATATCTTTTCTACAAGGAATTCCTTGCAATATCCTTTGACGAGGAGTTTGCAACGGTGGTCGGAGTTCCTGCGCACAGACTCTATCTCCTGCTCCTCTGCCTTGTCGCACTGACTGCGGTGGTGCTGATACGCGTGGTCGGAATAATTCTTGTGATCGCTCTCCTGACAATCCCTGCCACAGTAAGCAGACGGTTCACGGATGTTTTATGGAAGATGATGGTACTTTCAATGATTTTTTCCGCAATGTTTTCCATAATCGGGATATATCTTTCATATCTCTGTGATCTGCCGTCGGGATCGACGATCATTCTGGTGTCCAGTGTTGTTTTTCTTCTTTCTTTGCTGATACCGTCCAGACATATCTTTAAATACTGACGGGATAATAACATCTCATGGAGGATTCTTCAGTGCTGTTAAGCTCGATAAGAAACTGGTTGACATCATGACGTCCGGACGGCTGAGCCTTATAGAGGAATCCGCAACGCTTGCGATAGCAAAACTCGCATCCGAACTTGAGGGGATGGGAAATGACGTTATAACCATGAGCCTTGGCGAGCCAGACTTTGACACGCCCGAATACATCTGCAAATCGGCTTTCCAGTCGATCCGCCGCGGCGAGACTCATTACACACCTGCTGCCGGAATCCCTGAACTTAGGAATGCGATCGCGGAGAAACTTCATACAGAGAACAAACTCGATGCCGCGCCCGATCAGATCCTTGTGACTCCTGGCGCAAAGCAGGCAATCTTCCAGTCGGTGCAGGCGGTACTTGACGAGGGAGACGAGGCGATACTACTCGATCCGGCGTGGGTCAGTTACGATGCATGCATCAAGTACGCAGGCGCCCGCACGGTATGGGCCCCAACAGATCAGGATTTTATGCCGCCTGACATCGGGGCTTACGTCACAGGTAAAACAAAGCTCATCATCATAAATAGTCCTGGAAACCCGAGTGGCGCCGTATTCGGGAAAAAACACCTCAAGGAGATTGCAGAGATCGCAATCGATAATGACATCACAGTACTCTCCGATGAAATCTACGAGAAGATCATCTACGGCAAAAAACACTACAGCATTGGGTCTTTTGACGGGATGCACGACCAGGTGATCACGATAAACGGCTTCTCGAAATCGTACGCGATGACGGGTTGGCGTCTTGGATACATGGCAGCGCCTCCGGACATTGTCAGAGCTGCGCTCAAACTACAGTCGCATTCGGTGAGCCATGCCGCATCCTTTGTTCAACATGCAGGCGTTACCGCGCTGCGGTCGGATCACGGATCGGTCGATTCGATGGTAGCCGAGTTTGAAGCACGGCGGGATATTCTGGTCGATGGGCTGAAATCTCTTGGGTTTAACTGCACGACGCCTGCCGGTGCGTTCTATCTCTTTCTGGATGTTACGGACTACGGTGGCGGGGACTCTGTCGCAAAACGCTTGCTTAAGGAAGCGTATATCGCAGTCACCCCCGGATCCGCATTCGGTCCTGGAAGTTCAGGTTTCATACGGATATCGTATGCGGCGTCGAGAGAGCGAATATACGACGCGCTTACCCGGATCAAGGATACTATTTTTTAGTTAAACCGGATCCCGGGATTTTTTAGTAAGCAGTGCATCATTGTGGCTGGTGCACTGGACGTAACTGCGCCGGGATGTGGGTGTCTGCAAACTCTTCTGCTGTTTATGACATAGTCCGCTCCAGCACCAGAGTGATCAAACCAATGACCCCTTGCCGTACTAAAAACGTAACCCCACCCCCCACAGACGGGATATAAACGAGGAGGAATCCGTCATCCCAGTTTTGTCATCAAAGGTGAAAGGAGGCGTTTTTCACCTTGTCCGCACAGCACAATATGTGCTTAATGTAAGTAATTATTAACCATTAATAAACTTTTTGGTTATCGTATTACTTCCAGATAGCATCACCAACATAGTGCAAGGATTTGATCGCTTTCCCGGAGTCACCAATCATCTCGTCTCCTGAAATGAGCGCACGCCCGATCGCAAGTGCTTTTCTGTGCACCTCCTCGATTATGATCACAAGGTCCCCTTCCTTGATGCCGGGATCTGCCTGCACGATTCCCGGGCGCATCACATCAGCACCGTTCACCACGAACCTGGTGGCGCCAGCATCCACCACAACAATGCGCGACTCTGGTTTTACCTCAAGCGCACCGCGCACAGTGAGAAACGGCTCGCCATCGGGCATGAAGATCATTGGTACATCCTCAACCAGTATGATATTACAAACATCGGTTGTAACCAGTTCAAACCGCTTCCCTTTGAATACACCCCCGATATCAGACGGATCAAATGCCTTTTCGAGTTCTCTTATGATCTTTTTCGCATCACTGCTTCTCAGGTAATGCCTCGATCTGGTATGGATTCCCATGATCTCAACTCTGCGGTGCAACTTAAATAAATTGGCACAGAGATTAGACGCGATGTTAACGTTTGTTGGTCTCGGGCTATATGACGAAGAAGATATCACCCTAAAGGGTGTCAGAGCAATAAAAGATGCCGATATGGTATTTGCCGAGTTTTACACCTCGAAGATGATGGGAACTACCATAGAACACATGGAGTCGCGATACCAGACAAAGATCACAACGCTTTCACGAGGTGAGATCGAGACGGATCCGACATGGCTGCACCATGCAATCGATCGGGATGTGGTGCTGTTATCAGGCGGGGATCCGATGGTCTCGACGACACATATGGATCTGCGCCTGCGCGCATCGGATCTCGGTATTGCAACGGTGCTCGTTCACGGAACATCGATTGCGTCTGCGGCAGCAGGTCTTGCCGGCTTGCAGAACTACCGGTTCGGAAAGTCTGCAACCATCCCATTTCCATACACTGTCCGGTCAAAGACGATCGTTTCAGAGACACCATATAACACGGTTCTCTTAAACCGCGATAACAACCTTCATACGATGCTTTTTCTAGATATCGATCATGATAAGGGTTTTATGACGATTTCGGAGGCGGTTCAATTGTTGATGCAGGTTGATGAGCGCGGGCTGCTCGACCGCTCTCTCGGTATTGGGATTGCACGTGCCGGATCGCCTGATGTCGCTGTTAAGTGTGGCTATCTACACGACCTCGCCGGGTATGATTTCGGTGCGCCCATGCATCTGCTAATCGTTCCTGCAGGTCTGCACCAGATGGAGGCGGAGGCCCTTCTCCGGTTTGCGGGCGCGCCAGAGAGTATAATTGAGCGATAGGTTTACAAACATATACAGAAATTGTACTGAAACGGAACGGAAACGAATGGAACAGAATAAAAAGGAGGTACGAAGATTGGCTGATATAAAAAAGAAAGTTGAACCGATAATCGAGAAGATCAGGCCGATGCTGCAGGCGGACGGCGGCGATATCGAACTGGTCGATGTTGATGACGACGGTGCCGTGAAGGTGCGGCTTGTTGGTGCATGTGCTGGCTGCGCCATGTCACAGTACACGCTAAAAGTAGGTGTCGAGCGGATTCTCATGAAGGAAGTTCCTGAAGTTAAGGTGGTAGAGGCAGTATGACTTCAGAAGAGTACCGTGTAGCAAAGATCGACGGCAGGGATGTGCCATGGGATCCATCCCAACTAAGACAGATCCAGGAACATCCCTGTTTCAGCGCGGGTGCATGTCACGCGTTCGGGCGGATGCATCTTGCTGTCGCGCCGAAGTGTAATATCCAGTGTAACTACTGTATCCGGGAGTTTGACTGCGTAAACGAGAGCAGGCCCGGTGTTACAAGTCAAGTCCTATCTCCGGAAGAGGCGGTCGAGCGTGTCAGGAACGTGATCAGGGACTTTCCTTATATCAAGGTGATCGGTATTGCAGGTCCTGGAGAGCCGCTTTTTAATGAGGAAACGTTCGAAACGCTCCGGCTCCTAAAAGAAGATTTTCCGCATCTGATCAAGTGTTTCAGCACCAACGGACTCCTACTTCCTGAGAAGGTAAAACTTCTGAAGGATCTTGGAGTCTCGAACGTCACGGTAACCCTGAGTGCGGTCGATCCTGAGATCGGCGAGAAGATATACTCGTTTGTAAATTATCATGGAAAGAAGTATACCGGGAGAGAAGGCGCAGAGATCATCCTCAAGAATCAACTGGAAGGGCTTGCGATGTCCGTTGAACTGGGGCTGATCACGAAGGTGAATACGGTCCTCATACCAACGATCAACGATCATCACATCATCGAGGTCGCAAAGAAGATCCGGGAACTTGGGGTTTACCTGCAGAACATCATGCCACTGATCCCGCAGTACAAGTTTGCAGACATCACGCCGCCAACGCTCTCGGAGAAGCGCGCCATGCAAGATGAATGTAGTAAGATCACCAAGCAGATGCGGCACTGTAGACAGTGTCGGGCTGACGCGATCGGTCGGCTGGGCGAGGATGTGCAGGATAAGTATTACAAGTGAGGGAGTGGGGGTTTGTGGCTAAATTGTCGAGGCAGCAGACGTTTAAGTAGGTAATAAAACTATTCTTCCGGTGAGAATTTCAATCGCGGCATCGAATCGATACTATGTGCTTGCCGAACAATAAAGTAGCAAAAGTACATACCCCGAGTAACTCGTGGTAGGAACCACAAGATTACGCGGATTTTCACAAGATTTCTGGCACAATCGAAAATTCCGGTGAAATCACTATATCTCAAGTTTTACGGTAACTACTCAGGTA
>DAOUXE010000239.1 GCA_030666765.1 Methanosarcinales archaeon | reverse complement strand
TAGGCCTGTTGCGGAATAACTTGGAAAAGCCCGGAGAATGGATATTCGTAAAAAGGAGCAATATGCGCAGAGTAATGGACGCCTTAGAAGGCAGCATTTCATAGAATTTTATATCGCAACAAGTCTACTATAATCGCAAGCAATACCACCGGAAACGTCACTGTTGTTTCCATTATCTCCGACCTCCCGAACCAATATGCGGGGTATGCCACCCTTACCACACTGCCATTAAACTCTCGCGCCATAACATCATCGATATTATCATCGGGGTGAATTGCAGTATTCATCGTGTCGAGCACCACCCGTCAGCAGGCAGTTATACATATTGTTTTATATATTATCTTTGGAAGTAGGGGTATGCGAGACTACCGATAAAAGCGAAGTTTTTAAGTATTGACCCCTATTTATTATGGATATTATGCCAGAAAAAACATCAAGATTATCAGGATTCTACAAACACACGCCAGAGGAGCGACTTGGAATTGTTGGTGAGTTTTCGGATCTGACCGATGAAGACATCTCGGCACTTACCACGGATTTAGATCTTACACAGGCAGACCGGATGATAGAGAACGTCATAAGCACAATCTCCCTCCCGGTCGGTGTCGCAACCAATTTCGTGATAAATGAAAAGGATTATCTCATCCCAATGGCTCTCGAAGAGCCGAGCGTCGTGGCTGCTGCGTCCAATATCGCAAAGATTGCGAGGATTAAGGGGGGATTTCACACATCGAGCGATGAACCAGTGATGATCGGGCAGATACAGATCGTGGA
The DNA here is from genome assembly GCA_030666765.1 of Methanosarcinales archaeon. Taxonomy (GTDB): domain Archaea; phylum Halobacteriota; class Methanosarcinia; order Methanosarcinales; family Methanogasteraceae; genus Methanogaster_A. The sequence continues at coordinate 2,421 of DAOUXE010000239.1, read as the reverse complement.
TGTCATCGACGCTGAAGCGCTTCGAGAGGATATCCTTTCCCGAAAGCAGGAGATTCTTGAGAAAGCAAATGAGCAGGATCCGTTGCTCGTGAAACTCGGGGGTGGGGCAACGGATATGGAGATCAGGACGATCGAGACTGCGGAAGGGACGATGGTAATCATGCATCTTCTCGTGGACTGCAGGGATGCGATGGGCGCAAACGCTGTCAATACGATGGCAGAAGCCATCACCCCGATAATTGATTCGTGCTGCTCCGGAAACGGCAGGGTTCTCTTGCGGATCATCTCAAATCTTGCAACGCACCGGCTCTCGCGGGCTAGCGCAGTCTTTGATAGAGACGCAATCGGTGGGGATGAGGTTATTAGCGATATCGTAAAGTCGTATGCATTCGCAGCTTCTGACCCGTACCGTTGTGCCACGTACAACAAAGGGATCATGAATGGGATCGATGCAGTCGTTCTCGCAACAGGAAATGATTTCAGGGCTGTGGAGGCAGGAGCACATGCTTACGCTGCACTCTCTGGCTATAAACCGCTTATTTCGTGGAAGAAGAACAGCGATGGTGATCTCGAGGGGAGCATAGAACTTCCGATAGCTATGGGAATTGTCGGCGGGGCAACGTCATCCAATCCGAAAGCAAGGGTCGCGCTGAAGATTCTTGGAGTTGCGACTGCAAGAGAACTTGCAGAGGTGGTTGTTTCGGTCGGTCTGGCGCAGAATCTCGGTGCGCTTCGGGCGCTTGCAACCGAAGGCATCCAGCGCGGGCACATGTCGCTTCATGCCAGGAATATCGCGATCGCGGCTGGCGCAGAGGGTGAGGTGATCGACAGGGTTGCCGAGATCATGGTTGCCGAAGGGATGGTGCGCCAGAGCAGGGCAGAGGAGATTATGGAAGAGATCAGGGGTGGCTGATCAATTTAATGACTGATACAACCCAGACCCACTATCAGGTCACCTGCACCGATTATACCGACCATTTAAGCAAGTCTGCGCCTGCAATCATTCTCATCGGAACAGCACACGTCTCCAAAAAGAGTGTTACCGAGGTAAAAGAGGTCATAGCAAGGGAACACCCTTCCGTGGTTGCGGTCGAACTCTGCCCTGGCAGGTATGCCGCGCTCAAGGGCAAGAATGAGGACGTGTCGGCAAAGGATATCTTAGGCGGCGGAAATATAACACTCTTTCTTGTCCATTCCCTTCTTGCATACTTCCAGAACAAGATCGGTGCTGATATGGAGGTGAAACCCGGATCCGAGATGATAGCAGCCATCGATGCCGCAGAAGAACTCGGGATTGAGATCGCTCTTGTGGACCGGGACATCCGGATAACGCTTCAGCGATTTATCAGCAAACTCGGGTTTTTCGAGAAGATAAAGATGGTTGGTGCGTTGGTCGGTGCGCTATTCGGAGTTGGAGGAAAAGACATAGACATAGAAGCTATTACCGAGGAGGACATCGTCACCCAATTGGTTTCGGAACTTAAAGAGTTCTCGCCTACCACGGCAAGCGTTCTTATCGAGGAGAGGGATGCATACATCGCAAAGAATCTTCTCGATCTCAAAGAGAAGGGGACCGGAAACGTGGTTGCGATCGTTGGAGCAGGACACAGGAAGGGGATACAGGAATATCTAAAACACCCTGAAAAGCTGCCCGACATCAACAAATTGCTTGAGATGCCAAAGAAACGATTCAGTCTCGGGAAGATCATCGGAGTTGGCACGATCGCGCTTGTCCTTGCTATGTTCGCGCTGATCATCGCTACCATATCGTTCGATGAATTTCTTGTCGCATTCGGATACTGGTTCATCATCAATGGCGTATTAAGCGGGCTTGGCGCCGCGCTTGCCCGCGGGCATATCTACTCGGTATTGACAGCATTCAGTGTCGCGTGGCTCACCTCGTTAAACCCGATGATCGCCGCGGGCTGGTTTGCCGGTGCAGTCGAGTTAAAGATGCGAAAACCGTCTCCGCACGACATTCATGGTATTGCGGAGGCAGAGACACTCCATGATATGATGGGGAACAACCTCTTCCGCGTGATACTGGTCGCAGCGCTTGCGAATCTCGGAAGCATCACAGGTACGTTCCTAGGTGCGTGGGTGGTGTTGACACAATGCGGGATCGATAAAGATATGGTCAGTGCTGGCGTCATTGATGCGCTCGGCGTGATCGGGTCTGGTATCACTGGTGCGCTTGGGATTTAGAGCACGTCTGGAAGTTTGCTGGCTGTAAATGTCTGTGCCGAATGAATGTTAGGGCTTGCCAGAACATAACCTGTTAAAATTCGTATCACCCACTCATCTGTCCATCCGTGATAAAATCGGAAAAGGGGATCGCAGACTAAGGACGAGGCGGTTGCCCACCTCTCCTCGTCTCAGAACGGTACAAGAAAGTTTCCCTTCATACACGCTTGCGCATCT
>DAOUXE010000235.1 GCA_030666765.1 Methanosarcinales archaeon | reverse complement strand
CAGCGATCAGCACTGAACCGAGCATCATCCCATACCGCGCAGATTTCACGTCCCTTGCTGCCCATACCCGCTGCCACGGGTCCTGCTCTGTGATCCATCCCGGAAGCATCGCGATCATCATGATAAACACTCCAACGATCCCACCGAGAGCAAAGATGTCCCAGAAATCGGTACCCATTCCGGCAAAGAGGTTGGATACAGCCACACCAGTAGTCTGCACAGGAATGTAGAGTGCTGCAGCCCCGATCAGAAGTGCAAGCGCGGCAAGGAAGACAAACTGGATGCTATCGGTCCATATCACCGCCCGAAGACCGCCAAGCGTCACATAGAGCGAGATTGCAACCACCATGATCAGCACGGCATAGATCTGTGGGATGCCGTAGAATACGGAGAGGACGTAGCTGAATCCCTTGAAATCGGTGACCGCAAAGAGGATCATCACGATCGTGATCGCTATCGCAATCGGTGCACGCAGCAGGGGTCCGTACCGAAGTTCGATCAATTCCGGCTGGGTCAATGACGGGAGACGCTTGATCCGCGGGACAAGGAGTGCAATTGCAGCAAGCGCAATGATATTTGGCGCAACAAAGATCCATATCGATCCGGTGCCGATGAAGAGGAACATCCCTGTGACAAGAAACAGGGCTCCTGCAGTGAGCCATGATGCCGCGGCAGACATCCCGATGTTCCCTGCTCCAACCTCTCGCCCTGCAATCCAGAAATCGGTCATCGTCCGCTGCTTCTTTGCGAAATGCCACCCGACAGCGATCAACGCTGTGACATATATTATAAGTAGTGCTATAAATGTATACATTAGCTCACCGATGTCAGTTTAACGTCCTTATATTTACGTTGAGACATCGAGTTCAATCATATATATATCTGTCGCTGCTTCCTGTTTGTAACCGATTTGCAGGAATTTGTAGTGGAATTTCATTGAAACCTACCTTCTAAACGGTTGGTCACTGGTGCACGAGCGTGGGTTGCATGGAGCTGATAAGTACAACACTCATCAGCATCTCGAGTTGCGTTTGACAGATGGCTGGTACGGCGCTGTCATATTCGACTGTTTTTAGTTTCTACCTCTGTCTTATCCTCGATCATCTGGAGAATCATCTCCCGAATCTTCTGCTGGCACACTCCAAGGGTTGCAGGATCGCGGTCCACGAGCCAGAAGAGATCATCTTCGAGAACCGCCTTCGTTTTTGGATCATCCATCTCAATAAGGGTAAAAAAAAGATTCCAGGCTGAAACAGAGGTGTCCGGATGCTCATCTCCAAGAATGCGGCTTCTAATCTCAAGCACCTGCACTTGTTTCTCTCGTGCACCTGCAAGATCACCCTGAGCCTTGAGCGTCAGTTATTGAAACATCTCGTATAGATTCGCCCATGAACCAAATACCAACATCACCACCAGCAAAGCCAGATAGCCCCTCCAGAACCACGCCCAGTTATCAGGAAATCTGAAAGACGGGGTTTTCAACTTCCCCGCCTCCCTGAGATGTTGGCATTCCACCCGGGTCTCAGTAACCTCTTCAGCATCGCCTACCTCAAGAATGAAACTTCCCTGATACCCACATCCGTTGCACAGGTACATCTGACCCGTGTGCGCTGCTGGAAATATATGCCCGCTCTTTATCCCGGCATATTCTACCGACCCTCCGCAGAATGGACATACCTTAAACCCGTAAACACCCTTCATCTCATCAAGGTCAGTTTAACGTCCTTGTATCCGCGTCTGACATCCGGTTCGATCACATATACACTCGTCGTCGGCTTCTCGCCATAGAGTACCATCGTGTCATTATATTTATTGACTCTTATATGGATATCTGAGATGTTCGCAAGTGTTTTCTTGATCTCGGGCGCGATGCTGTGTTTACATATCGCTATCGTCAGGATCTTATTTGCAGCGGTATACTTCTTATCCGAGAGGATCGTCCTTTTAAGCGCCTGCATGCCGAGCATCGTCTCAAGAATCTCGTAGTCTACGATCTTCACGACGTCTCCGCCTCGCTCTGCCCGCAGTTTCGCAAGCTCTCTATCCAGTATATTGGAGTTGCTTGAGAAGCGTTCCTTGTCATAAGCCACAACAAAATCCTCGGTCACTGGCTCTTCCGGATTCTCCTCGGTCACGACCCGAAATGAGTTCAATTTATCGCTCAACCCGTACTCAAAGACGTTGTTCTTGACCTCGCTCGGACCTGCACCACTGACTGAGAGTATGACCGCGCTACCACCCTGGCTCACAATGTTTGCAGCGGTCAGCATCGGCAGAGTGTAAAAGAAGTTATCGACATTCTCACCGGTTTCCAGCAGGATATAACTCCCGATCCGGTATCCTCCGAATATCTCATCCAGATCGCGGTTTCCAGTCGAATAATGACTCTTGGTATTCGGGATCGGCTCAAACGGCAGATACTCTTCCGGATACATTACCTCAAACGCATCGAAACTGTGGAATCTCCCATTTTTCAGAGTGAATAGGCAATTTGGTTGGTTTATAGCGGTACCGCGCAGTTTATCGATGGACAGCATCCGCATACGTCTGCCGTCGCGATCCATCTGGTGCATCGAGATCACACCGTCTGCGAGATAGTCAATCTCTGTTCTCTCCATCTTCTCAAGGACGATGACGACCTTGGTCTGCGCAGGTTCGATCAGGCATCGGTTGATGAGGCCGACGAAAAACTTTTCACTCACTTTATATTTATCACACAACCCTGCGATGCTGTCCAGTACTAGCAACGATCTTTCAGGCAGGAACTCATCAACCCTGTCACACACTCGATCAAATTCAGTTATATCAGTACTGTTGGGCGCCCCAAGCACCCCGTACATCTCAAAAGCGTCTCTTTCGACACGCAATTCGTTGGAATCTGCCTTTGTAAAAAATTTATCCCAAAATGTATCTCTTGATTCGATGACATTAATCTTCTCCTGCCTCTGGCGCAGTCGTGGAAAATAACGGTACACCGCATCGGTTGTCAACCGCGTGGTGAGATACATGGGATTGCAATTCAGGAACGCATCCATCAGTTCAAGTGCCAGAATGGTTTTGCCACTACCCGGATTCCCCTGTATAATCAGCGAACTGCCCCCCTCATGAGACAGAAAATTCTTTATCTCTTCCGGAATCATGTACTGATATACCTGTCCTGATTCTTAATAACTTTTTGGTGTGTGTTTAGCTAACCACGAGATTACACTGATTTCCACAAGATTT
>DAOUXE010000057.1 GCA_030666765.1 Methanosarcinales archaeon | reverse complement strand
TAACGCAGTTTCATATGCTTTTGTTCGATATCTCGTTTCGAAATTACAAGTTTTTCCAGCTTTTAAATGAAGCGGGATAAAAAATTCCAATCTTTTTCTTAATGGTTCAGAAATGTTCGAGATATTCAATTCGTTATCCTTATCTTCAAGACTATCGATCTCAAAGCATCGCATTGGTTGTGTATCAGCTCGATCGAGATTGATCAATTCTGTTACTTTGTTTGCCATAATCAGCGTAATATCCTCTAAATGCGGCACATCATTACTTGATGTTATCACAATTTTAAAACGATCGTATATTTCATTTGAGATCGCCATATTATTATATAACTTACAAAAAACTTTCGCTTCAGCATCTTTTTCGGCGAAAGTTACATCATCAAATATAACTTTTTTATTTTCTATTTTCAAAATCGCATCATAGGGACTCTTTCAGATTGCATAATCCTTTCATAATCTTTGTAAAAATTGATACTATACGTGTATAAAAGACCGAACGCTGCGAGTATAACGATGGCAAATAATATTTCAAATTTCAATACAATATCCGTCATATTAACGACGGTGAGTGATAAAACTGTTGCAATTATTAGTGTGATAAACCAGCCAATTTTTGATTTGATCCACTCTCCGAATTTCATCACATTATTGGAATTCATGATGCTTGGATTCTTATAACTTTAACTTAAATGTTTTGTAACCTCTGCACACGGAAGTCTCCAAATACCTCACTTCTGTCTGCGTTCGTCAAACATCCGACCTCTAATAGAGTCGTGATGCTCCCGACTGTAGAGGCGGTCTCACAATTCAAAATCATGGCAAAAAGAAGACCGAACAGAGATTTGTATCTGAAAATAACCATCTGATTTCGCAAAATATCCAATTATGGGACAGCCTCTTTAGTCGGGGGTCGGTGACGCGGGATGCATTATAGTTTTCACCTCGCATCAAAGAAAACTCCAGTGAAATCGCTGGATTTCAGGGTGGGCTGGACTGAGGCACACTCAATCACGGGATCGCCCGGATGATCCTGGTGACCTCCTCCGGTGTCAGGTTATGCGGTGTGACATAGAAGACCCATACCCCATCTGCCCAGAAGTACTGTGGCAGATCGTTCGGTGCGATCCGGTACACGGTCTTCCCATCGATCGTGGTCTCTTCGAGCGTGGATGCCCAGTCGCCGCCAAATTTACGGATGCCTATAACCATTTTTTCGGTTTCATCATTTGCAAGCGTCTCGTTTTTGTATAGCGTCGTCCAGAGCGTCAGAAAACCCTTACCTTCTCCGTGGTAATGTATGATCGCGAGATCCTCTATGTTCTCGATGCTACCAATGTGTGACTCTTTTACCCGCTGCAACGCATCCGCACCTGTCGAGACCACAACCCGGTTCATACCAAGAATCTCGGCTGGCGCGATCTCTGTTGCGTTCGGATGCGGTGCTGGCGATGCTACCGATGTTGCTGGTGGTGGGTGGACTGTTCCATCCGTGCTCTGATCGGTGATGCATCCGGCAGATGCAAGTATCAGCAGCACCGCGGTAATTGTGAACAGGTATCCGGATTGTTTCATGGCTTCCGGTTTTACATGCCGACTAATAACAACTTTTCGCTTTAGGGGCTGCCAACTTGGGCTCCGGTGTTTGTGCCGAGCATGTTGGGGCGAATCGCACGAAGTGTCCACCTACAATTCGGATCTCTCTGTGAATGCAGTCCCGAAGCCCGCGTGAACCGAAAGAGATACATCAGATGAATCCGACTGGATCACTATGAATATTAGAGAGGTTATGCGCGAAGAGGTCGTCACCTGCCAGATCGATGACACCATCAGAACGGCTTCATCCTTGCTAAAAGAGCACAACATAAGCGGCATGCCGGTCATGGACGGCGACATGCTGGCCGGCATCGTTACCGAGTCTGATCTGCTGAAGTTGCTCGATCTGCCAGAGAACCGCCAGGGTCTGTGGCTGCCAAGCCCGCTCGAGATCATCGAGATTCCGCTGCGCGAACTGATCGGATGGGAAGAAGCGAAGAAGGCACTTACAGACGTGGGCGATAAACCGGTGCATACGATCATGACAAAGCATGTACACACGATCTCGCCAGACGACTCAATTGAGGCTGCCAGTACGCTGATCACGAGTCACAGGATCAACCGGCTGCCTGTAACCGAGAACGACAAGCTGGTCGGCATCGTGACGCGGGGCGATATCATCCGCGGATTGGCGGTTACCTGATAGTATCGATCTGACTCGGTTGTATGATCGTCCAGTCGATCTTCACACCGTTCGCATCATATAGCGTAACACGTAGCGGAGTTTCAGGAAGTTCGGACGGCATCACATCGATCTCGAGGTACGCTTTGTCTCCGACATTAATATCCAAATCCTTTCTCGCCTTACCAAAGAAGAGCCGCTTCTTCGACACCTTCCGCTGCACGACGATGTTGTTCCAGGTCTTACCTTCAACGATCGATAGGATCTCACAAGGGATTTTTTTAGCTGACTGATTCATGGGACTCACATCCTCCGATTCACGCCAGATTATTTTAACGTTTTGACTGGTCAGAGCTGCCAACCCAGCACCTCTCAAGCACCATGGCAACTTAACATCTCGCCAGAGACTTTTAATTCTTCTGAAATTCTTCTAAAATTGTGTTTTGGAGAATCGGGAGCACAGATTACGCAAAACAGCAATCCTTCGTGCCTTATGTGGCTATACTCTTCTTTGTCACAGCCCAAAGCCCACCAAGGAGAACTTAAAAAGTGCCCCTTGCCACGCCGCAAGTTATATATCGGGCACCTAATAACAGATACCATCATGTCAATGTCGATCGGTCTCGCCGGAAAACCAAACTCGGGAAAGTCGACCTTCTTTAAATCTGCGACACTCGCGGATATCGAGATTGCAAATTATCCGTTCACAACGATCGATGCCAACCACGGCATCGCTTATGTGCGCACGAAATGCCCGTGCACCGATCTCGGTGTTGCCTGTGCAAACTGCAAGGATGGCGTCCGGTTCGTGTCGATCGAGGCGATCGATGTTGCAGGTCTCGTGCCTGATGCGCACAAAGGAAGGGGGCTTGGCAATGCGTTTCTTGACAACTTGCGTCAGGCGCAGGCGATCATCCATGTCGTTGATGCATCAGGCGGAACCGATATCGAGGGCAACCCTGTGGACATAGGTGAGCACGATCCGCTTGAGGATATCGGGTTTCTTGAGTACGAACTGACTATGTGGATCTGCTCGATACTGAAACGGAATTGGAACCGTCTTTCAAAGAGGATACAAGCAGAGAACTTAAATCCGGCAGTCGTGGTCGCAGACCAACTCGCAGGCGCGGGTGTCTCCATCCACCAGGCAAAAGCCGCGCTTTCCCGTTTTGGCGAGACATGCGCAAGACCTCCACATCTCTGGGACGACTCGGATCTGCGGAATTTTGCAGATCTGCTCCGGATAGAGAGCAAGCCAATGATCATCGCAGCGAACAAGGCAGATATCGCACCGGAAGAGAACATAAAGCGGCTCTGCAATCTTGATTACACCGTAATCCCGACATCTGCCGAAGCAGAACTTGCGCTCCGTATGGCTGACAAGATCGGCGCGATCTCATACATTCCTGGAGATCCGGACTTCAAGATCGTCTCGAACAACTTATCTGATGCGCAGATCCGGGCGCTTGACAAGATTCGGGATATGGTTGCGAGTCTGGGTGGTACTGGCATCCAGCAGTGTATCAATGCGGCAGTCTTTGACCTTCTCGATCAGATCGTGGTTTATCCTGTCGAGGATGAGGCACGGTTCACAGACAAGAAAGGAAACATCCTTCCGGATGCGTTCCTGATGCGAAAGGGCAGCACCGCGCACGATCTTGCGTACCAGATTCACACTGATATAGGAGAAGGGTTCTTACATGCGGTCGATGCGCGGCAGCGGATGCGGATGGGGCGGGAACTTGAGGACGGGGACGTGGTGAAGATCATCTCGACGAGATGATTGGAAATTTAGTACATGTTTAGCTGAGGTGGAAAAACCACGAGATTACACGAGATTGACATAGAAATCTTGTGGAAATCAGTGTGATCTCGTGGTTAGCTAAACACATACTACGCTGTGGTAAAAACGACATCATCCACAGTCACCGGCTTACCATCGTGCCACTTTGCTCTGCCAGATTAAAGACGTAAGCATCTTCTTCGGGAGTGTATTTCCAGTCTTCTGCAAGTAAGGGGATCGGACCCACGGTCTCATTCTTCCATACAAGCGTATCAAAGATAAAACGCATCCTCACGTATCCGGGTCCACGTGCATAAGCAAGATATGGGGACGGATCCCCCCAATCGCCTGTTTTATCTACTATCCTGACCTCTTGATTCGCATCAGCACCGGTTGCGGGCGTGAGCAGACCGGTGCCGATGACGAGCGATATTACTGATGCGAAGTATCCGCTTTACCCCATCAACTCCTCGAAACACGGGATGCAATGTGGTGCGCCGTCTATCAGCCTGATCCGCGTCTCCATCACGGGTTCGTCGCATCTGGCGCAGCATATCGATTCGTGGATATGTGCCATCGGTAGCGGTTCCGGGTTGATCACCTCGATGCTCATAAGATCCGCTTCTGGCAGATCCAGTAGCGCATTGCTTTTTTCGATGTGTAACCGCTTAAACTCTTCCATTTCAGCAGGATCTGCCGTTCTTGCCTTGACTTTGGCGAAGAGGTCCAGATGATGTTTGTCTGATAGGACTGCCTCTTTCTTGATGGAAATCCTGAGCGCCTTCCGGGTTTCACGGTTCATGAATGTGTAGACGTATTTACCGTAATCCTTGAAGATCAGGTTTCCTTTGCCAAACGTACAGCCCGTCAGCACCTGGATGGCATCCACGCCGCATGAGCTGTTCTCGACAATTGCAACCAATTCCTCGTCCTTAGCTGGCTTTCCCAGTTCTCTCAACGCAACCAGAGAGACTCGTATCCCCATCGCAAGTCCGGGACACTGGTGTCCGTGGAACCGGATAGCAGTCTCGAGTATGGATTTAGTATCCGTAGTGTCCATGCCCTACGCTTCTTATTGATACTACTAAAAGTTTTTGTTGAGTTATTTATCATGAGTTGTGGGACGTTTTATATGGCACGAAATTATTGTGTTTTAGAAGTAGCAGTAATAGATATTATACACATAGTAGAAGCGTAGGGGATATAAATAAAATGAACAGAAATAACACTTTAAGATCGATAACTATCGGCATACTACTGATGCTATCAATCGTAGCGCTATGTACCGGCACCGTGTCTGCAAAACCGAGAGATACGGGCTATGCCATGATCGATCATATCCGGTTCTGATATGCATCTCGATGGGCTCAGTTTCTCGACGTTCCATTATTGTATCAAGAAAAAGGGACACAACGGCATCCCATTTAGACGGATGGGGTGAAAGGAGCGGGTACCAAAGAACTCTTCGCAAGACCTGTAGCCGATGTTCACGGGTCTCCTTTACCTTTATATGGGCGGAGGTGGTGGATATGTCAGATGCAGCCCAAGCGGAAGCATCTGGCTGGATGGGAACTGTGATCGGTTAGGGGCAGCGGCATCAGCTCTGTAAGCCAAATAAGTTAATATAGAAGGATGTTGTAGATCAACATGATTACACAGGTGATTTCATGGCCACTAGAAATCTTATAGAAAAGATACTTGGTCCGCCGATGCAGAAGAAATCTGTAGACCCTGATAAGTACCACAATATCCGTCTTGAGGACTATGAGGAAGTCATAGAAGATGCACCGGCAGAGACCTATATACGTGTTGCGGAACTGAGCAATCTCGACGGAATTCCCGATCTGAGAAAGGAAATCTACGACGGAAATATCGTGATTGTCGATATCTCGCTGATAAAGCGGGACAAGATGATACTTGAACGCGCGCTTCGTGACCTGCGGGATGTGGTAAGTGATGTGCACGGGGATATCGCAGGACTCGGTGAGGATATGGTGATTACGACTCCAACCGGCATCATGATCGATCGTACGCGGCTTGGTGGACAGGCGACGGCATATTAATATGAAGATCAACAGCCCTCTGCAGGCTTACGAATACCTGCCGAAGACCAACTGCGGGGACTGTGGGGAACCGACATGCATGGCGTTTGCCTCGCATCTGATCGATCGATCTGTGAAGGTCGAGGAGTGTCCGCTCCTACTCGAGGAAGAATATACTGATAATTATAATACGCTTGCCGATCTGCTTGCGCCTGAGATACGCGAGGTCGTAATCGGAACAGGCGACCATGCGATCACCATCGGCGGGGATGATGTGCTGTACCGGCACAAGCTCACATTCTTTAATAAAACCGCTTTCGCTTATGACGTTTGGGACACGATGAGCGAGGAAGAACTGGTAGGGCGTGTCAACGAGATCCGGAACTTCAAAAAATTTTACATCGGTGAGTTTCTGACGCTTGACGCGGTTGCGATCAGATGCACGTCTGGCGATGCGGATCAGTTCGCGCAAACGACCGCGAAGGTGATGGAAACGACTGAACTGCCGCTTCTGCTATGTTCGCTCGATCCGGAGGTTCTTGGTGCGGGACTTGCCGTTGCTGCCGATAAAAAGCCACTGATCTATGCCGCAACTACTGAAAACTGGCGCGATGTCGCAGAGCTTGTACTCACACATAATGTCCCTGTAGCACTCTCTGCGCCAAACGATCCGGACGCCTTGAAATCGCTTGCGCTGACGTTTGCGCCGGCAGGCATCACCGATCTCGTGCTCGATCCAGGGACGTTTCCGACAGACGGGCTGCGAGACTCCTTTGAGAACTTCCTGAAACTCAGGCGTGCAGGAATCGACGGGCAGACCGATATCGCGTATCCGCTGATGGCGGTT
>DAOUXE010000182.1 GCA_030666765.1 Methanosarcinales archaeon | reverse complement strand
TAGCAAAGTTATCTGATGGCGCTCCACATCCATGACATTTGTACAATTTGCTTATTCGTGCCATTAATGATCCCTTTTGTCGATTTTATCACGGATGGATAGATGGGCGGATGATATGAATTTTAACAGGTTAGTTTCTGGCAAGCCCTTAGCTAAACACGTACCGCCGTCTGAATGCGGTAGGGGTTAGATATTACAAGATGTCAGATACCGGACCGCCTCGACAACGCCTGCACCATACTTGCCCGCGGTCACGAGATCGGCAGCCCCTTTAAGCGCGGGATGCGCATTTCCGACAGCGACCCCAAATCCAGCCGCGGCAAGCAGTTGCAGATCGTTTTCAGAGTCCCCGATGGCAGCAAAGTCGCTTGCATCGATGCCCATGAGACCAGCTATCCGGAAGAGTCCGGTTCCCTTGTCCACATCCTTGCTCTTCAGGTGGATGGCATAACCGGAATCCACAACCTCGATCTCCTCGCCAACGACCTGCCGCGCATCCGCAGCATCAAAGTTCCTCCGAAGAGCTATCTCGGTCTTCCGGTACTCTGAGTCTAGCTTCTGGATGTGCAAACCAAGATGTTCTGTCAATGCATCAAACGCACGCTCACATGCACCGATATCACCATCGTAGTACTCCCTACCATCGTATTCAAGCGAGATCACGCCACCATTCTCTGCGATGATCTGCCCGCCGGTTCCGATCAGTTTCGCTGCCGCTCTTGCAAAGCAGAGCACGTTACCGGTGGCAAGCACGATCGGGATATCAAGCAAGCGAAGGCACGCAACTGCGCGGCAGTCGATGCTCCGGTCCTTGTGCGTCAGTGTACCATCAATATCGATTGCGATCGCCTTGATCATATATCAAATAGCCCCTCTGATGTCACTGCATATAGTGCCTCGCCGTCCGGAAGGTTTGGTGAGTCGACCAGTTTTGCAACCCGCTTGTCGCCTTTCGATTTCCGCAGGTATAGCCGGAATGTCGAGGTGTGCCCGAGAATGTGCCCTCCGATCGGTTTTGTAGGATCTCCGAAGAACGCATCCGGCTTTGACATCACCTGATTAGTCACAAAGACCATTGCATTGTGGAGGTCGCCAAATCGCATGAGCGCATGCAGATGCTTGTTTAATTTCTGCTGCCGGTCAGCAAGCGTGCCCCTGCCGACATACTCTGCCCGGAAGTGCGCTGTCAGCGAATCCACAATCAGGAGGCGCACCGGTCTCTCAGTGTCCTGGAGCGAATCTGCTAGTTCGGATGCAGTGTCCATGAGAAGGACCTGATGGTTGGAGTTATATGCACGGGCAACATGGATGTTTTTTAGGAATTCATCGGGATCGTACTCGGTTTCGTATCTCTTGGATGCACCCTCTACCATGCTTTTGATCCGGTCCGGCCGGAATGTGTTCTCTGTGTCGATGAGGATCACGGACCCGTATAACCCACCCAGGCCAATCGGCAACTGCACATTTACTGCGAGTTGATGCGCAATCTGCGTCTTTCCGGAACCAAACTCGCCATACACTTCTGTAATTGCCTGTGTTTCAAATCCCCCGCCCATCATGTTATCAACCTCGGTGCATCCGAGCTTGAGTTTGCCAATCTCTTTTCTGCGCTCGAGGATGGCGTCACCGGTCTCAAATCCTCCGACATCGGCAGAGGTTCGTGCTGCCGCGATGATCTTGTTAGCGGTCGATTCCCCGATTTCAGCGGTTGCTGCAAGTTCTGAGGGCGAGGCAACAGCAATCGCCTCGATTGAATTGAATCCCGCATCCTTCAGTTTCTCAGCGGTCGCAGGACCGACGCCCGGAAGTTCTTCTATGGATATTTCGCTCATGATAATCTATATCAAACTGTTTTTGGGGGCGTATTAACCGTTTGGCATGAGCGGGGTGAAAGTGAATCATGGAGTTCCAACCACCCCACCTCCGACTGAAGTCGGGGGCATCCGCGGGATGGGGGTCGGGTACTGGGATGAGCACAGGTGGGATGGACAGATGTGTGTTTACTATAGGTATAAACCGCAAAACCCATGTTTGATGCAAGAAGGGTTGCACAACTCCTAATCTCTGGAATTGGGATTATCGCTTCATATCTACAACTATTGACCTTCCCAAAAGCCTGGCTTTATCCAAGCTCTTAATAGCCTTTCGAGCGTCTGCATCAGAAACAACCTTAACAAACCCAAAGCCGCGACTTGGATGGATGTAAATCTTGGTGACTTCAATCCCTTCTTTCCTGAAGATTTCTTTTACCTCCTTTTTTAGCTTATTCTTAGGTGATCCTTGGGGGAGCCCGCCTATGTAAAGCTCGGGAAGTGAGGGTGTAATATTGATCCCTTCCGTTCTAGCTAACTCCAACACTTCCAGCGCCTCTGCATGAGCTCCTTTATCAGTGAGATAGTGATAATATCGGTGAAACAATTCCTGTGACTTAAAGTCCAGTGAATAAGCAGAATCAAAGCATTCTTTCACTTTTTCTATCGATGTATTTTGCTCTATAAGCACTTTCATAAGTTCAAAGAAGATAATGCCTTTATCATTGTCATTTATCGTATACTGCAAAGCCTTTTGTAAAGAATCGTTTGCCTCATCCAGATCGTCTAAGCGAAAGGTGGCATTCCCAAGCGCCCTCCATAATTTCGGATCATCCGGCTGGATTGAGACTGCTTTTCGAAATAATCCAACCGCCCTTTCCTGATTCTGAAGTTTCTGTTCTAATAATGCCCATGCATACCAAAGAGTGGCACTATCAAGAATGGCTTTGGTTCCCTGCCTGAATATCTCCTGGCTTCTATGCGTATTGCCTGCTTGATCTTCCATCTTACCCCATTCCAGATATGCCTTATCAAACTGTGGATTATTCTCAATTGCCCTTTGAAAATCCTTCTGAGCCGCCTCTATGTCACCATACAACCCTTCCATACGTCCCAGAGCTGCCCAGACCTCTGCAAGATGCGGTACAATATCAGTCGATCTCTTAAAAAGACGTAAAGCTTCATCCCGTTTGCCTTCTTCCAATGATACCAGGCCTTTCTGGTAGAGACGTACTCCTGAGTAGTGAGGATGGGCTGGAAGTTTAACTATAAGGTGACGGTCACCTATATCAAATTCCGGATTAAAAGAACCATTCTCCTCCATCTGTCGCCGGATTAAGAAGATACCAGTGCCAGCCTTTTCAATAAGCCCCAAAAGGTTCAGATTCACTGCAAGAGTGGGATTCCGATAATCATTAATACCTGTTCCAAAATTATCTCTTGTTACAATACCATAGAGCCCTCCCGGACTCATGATCTCAAGCCGGTCATCAAACATCTTTATCGATACATTTGTTCTGGAAATCTCATAATCACGGTGCATGACCGCATTTGTGACGGCCTCTCGAACTGCCCGCAGAGGGTACTCGACAATATCTGTACGAACTGGTGATTTCTGGGAAAATTGATAGCTCTGGATCATGAAATGCCCCACGATTTCAGTAGCTGATTTTATTTGCTCATCAATGGTTCCGGTTAGTTCTTTCCGGTCTGCAATTGGGTAAGAGGGATCGTCGCCCTCAAAACGGATAAAGTCAATCGAACCATGTGGCAACAAGCTTTGGGGATTCTTCCCAAAGAGTAATATAGCAGCCACAGTAGGAATCAATCGGTCTCCCTCGCGAACCAAGAATTTTAAATTCTCAGCCCATTCTATAGGAGACCTGTGATTGACGGATAATATGCCTGAAGACACTCTTTTAGCCAAGAACTCCTGCTCAAATTTTAACATGTCCAGATCCTCAACTGCCGCCTCTCCAGCAATTCCCGCTCAGTCGTCTACCCTACACTATTAGTCTTACTTAGCTAACTTTTAGTCTTACGTTAGGCACGTAAAAAGTGAAAAATGGAAAGTGCGTAGATTTAAGGGTTGATATTGTAGCTGTTTATACGCAGGT
>DAOUXE010000282.1 GCA_030666765.1 Methanosarcinales archaeon | reverse complement strand
GTATCTTGCTGCTGAAATTAGATACATGATGAGGAAAACATCATACTCCAATTTTGCCCCGAAGGGGCTTTCTTGAAATGAGAATTGCTGGAAATGAGAATTGCTGGAAATGAGAATTGCTGGAAATGAGAATTGCTGGAGCTATGGGCTCCATTCAACATTTTCACAAGATTTCTGTGTCAATCTTGTGGTTTTATATGCAGATATTCACACGGTATTGAGCAAGTACCCATTTTGAACCGATATCTATTTTTTCAGTTAGTTTGTGCAAATTATCATTAAAATCATCGTTCCTGCACCTCTGTCGCATCTACGACCTTTCCTGCAAGCTTTGCACACTCAGCAAGATCATCTGCCCCCGGCGCAAATTTGACCGAGATGGGATCGATAACCGTAACACCGGTCTTCTCAAGCTCGCCCGTAATCGCTTTGACCGCGCCTCCTGCCCAGCCATACGATCCGAAAGCGGAGCCAACCTTGCCTTTTGGTCGAAGTCCTCTAAGATACGTCAAAAATCCCCCGACGCTTGGAAACATCCCATTGTTGATGGTAGGAGAGCCAACAAGTATGATCTTGGCCTCCAGAATCTCACGTATAATCTCGCTGTATTCCGATTTTCTGAGGTGGTATACCTTTACCTCGAACCCGGCATCTATTATGCCCTGTGCGACCTCCGCAGCCATCTTCTCAGTGCTGCCCCACATCGTGTCATAGACCACGATCGCGGTATCGTTTGACCTGCCCGAACTCCAGCCGCGATACGCGTCAAGAATGTCGCCGACACCGGAATTTCGCCAGATCAGGCCATGGCTCGGAGCAATCATGTCGATCTCGATCCCCATCTCACCGATCTTCTGCAATGTCTTTGTGATAAGCGGCGAGAACGGCATCAGGATGTTGGCATAGTACGTGGCAGCCTCTTTAAGTATCCCGGAAACCTCGTCTGCGTACCGCTTGCTGCTCGCGATGTGCTGCCCAAACGCGTCGTTCGAGAGGAGGAGGTGACCCTCGGGGATATACGTTACCATGTTGTCGGGCCAGTGGAGCATCGGGGTCTCGATAAACGAGAGCGTCTTCTCCCCGAGTGAGATCGTATCTCCGGTCTTTACGGTTTGTATCTCCCAGCCGTCGCAGTCATAGTACATCGGAAGTTCTTCCGCTCCTTTCTTGGTTGCAATAACAGTCGCATCGCAGGCAATCTCCATCACGCGGGGAAGTGATCCCGTGTGATCCGGCTCGACATGGTTCACGATCACATAATCGAGGTCCTCCGGGTCTGTTATCGCGTCTACTCGGCTGCACAGTTCATCAAAGAATCCGGCTTTCACGGTATCGACAAGCGCAGTTTTTGAGTCTTTGACGATGTATGCGTTGTACGTCGTACCTCCTGGTGTGGCATATCCGTGAAAATCCCGCAGGTTCCAGTCGATCGCGCCAACCCAGTACACGCCGTCTTTTATCTCTACTGTGTTCATGGTATCATTTCTCCGGTCAATCTTCACCTTCAATATAAACCGTGGCTTTGTCAGGTGTCTTTCCACCTATTACCTGGTGGTAGTACGCATAAGTCATCGGCTCGCCATCTTTAAGGATATCCGCGTCAACAACCTCACCGATGAAGATGACGTGCGTACCCACATCCACCTCCTGCGCAACCGCAACCTCGATATAAGCAAGAGTGTGATCGAGCATGATCGGTGCACCGGTGGTGTCGGTTTTATACCTGACCCTCTCGAACTTATCGATATCCCTGCCTGATCTGAAACCGAACCTGCCAATTACTTCCATCGGCGTGTCCGTCCCGAGAACGGATGCCACAAAGACACGACTCTTTCGTATGTATTCGCAGGTCAGATTCTCATTATTTATGGCAACCGCAACTGTAGGCGGTCTGGATGCCACCTGCATCACCGTATTTGCGATCTGACCGTTTAAGGCTTTGCCGTCTGTTGATGTGATCACGTAGAGCCCGTAACTGATCAGATGCAGTGCTTTTCGGTTCATTTTATCCCCCACTATCAACTCATAGAGCGTCCGCGCTCATCCGGATCATCTTTCTCACCTCAGCGCCAAGTGCTGACGGCAATCCCTTGATATCCACATTCAGAAAACCACGAACGATCGCACCGGCAGCCTCGTCTTCAGAGAGACCTCTTGCGGTCAGGTACGCGATCTCCTCTTCTGAGATCCGCCCGACCGCTGCCTCGTGCGAGAGTTCCGCGTCCTCTACAGTCGCCTCAAGTTCAGGAACCGAGTGTATCCGTGCCGTATTGGAGAGCATCAGACCGATGCACTCGAGATGTCCTTTCACACCTGCTGCCGATCCAACGATCTCGCCTCTTGCAGTAACATCAGCCTGATCTGTAGCAATCGATCTGGATATTAGTTCTGCGCGGCTGTTCTCACCTTCCAGCACCACTTTTGAACCAATAACGATCTTTGAATCCTGTGATGCGTGGATAACAGTCTGAGTCATGGTTCGTGCATTCTTGCCGCAGTATGTGACCGGATACATCTGCACGTCCTTAACAGGTTTCATCAG
>DAOUXE010000170.1 GCA_030666765.1 Methanosarcinales archaeon | reverse complement strand
TCGCCTGCTCCGAGAGCACATCCTCGAGCGATCCGACGGCATGCACCACTTCTTCGCTTGCTGGCGCGATCACGACCCGGCTTATGGGCCACCTGAGTTTTCTCTTTCCTGCCTGTCTTGCGTTTGCAACCGCTTCCACGACCCTTCTTATCTCTACCATGTCCTCCTCAAGCTGCGGATCGATCAGGCTCTGGTCAGGAGTGGGCCAATCACATGTATGAACTGATTCTCCACCCTCAAGGTTCTGATAGATCGCCTCTGCAAGGTACGGCATTACCGGGGCAATCAGACGTGTTACTGTCGTTACCACATCGTAAAGTACCCTGTAGACTGCGAGTTTGTCGGGATCTTCTGCTTCTGTCCATGTGCGCGGCCTGATCAACTGGATGTACCACCGCGAGAGATCGTCGAGCACGAACTCGATGATCGCACGGGTCGCGGTGTGGAGCTTGTATTCACCTATCGCAGACGTAACATCGCGTACAAGTGAGTTTACCCCCGATAGGATCCAGAGATCCTCAGGCCTCAGAGCATCACGCACCGATTCGAGCGAGACTGCATCTGCCGCGGGATCGAAGCGATCGAGGATCATATACGGCAGCGGGAATCTGTAGACATTCCAGAGGATGTTTATGAAGCGGTGCACGGTCTCAACCTCGCTTAAGTTAAACTTCAGGTCGTCCCAGGGCGCGTTCGTGGATAGCACGTACATGCGCAGCGTATCAGCCCCGACTTTCTCGATCACGGTCGAAGGAGCAACCACGTTGCCAAGGCTCTTTGACATCTTGCTTCCGGCCTCATCCAGCGTAAACCCATGCACGAGCACGCTTTTGTATGGAATCTGCGAAAATGCGACCATTCCGGCTCCGAGCTGCGAATAGAACCCCCCGCGGGTCTGGTCATGCCCTTCCACGATGAAGTCAGGCGGCCACATTGCATCGAACGCATCAGTATCGTGTGGGTACCCAAGCGTCGCCCACGATGCAACTGCCGAATCGAACCAGACATCGAAGACATCCTCTGCTCTCCGCATCGTTCCGCCGCACCGGCACTTGAATGTGACCTGGTCGACCCAAGGTCTGTGCAGATCTGGTGGCACGGAAGATTCCGGCGCACGCTTCTCGAGTTCATCGCGGGTCCCGATCACCTCGTACTCACCGCACGAGTCGCAGACCCAGATCGGGATCGGTACGCCCCAGTACCGCTGCCTCGATATGCACCAGTCCCGCGCTCCGGATACCCAGTCATGAAACCTCGCAGATCCAGCCCAGTCAGGATACCAACTCACCTTCTCGACCTCACCGAGCATCGCATCCTTAAGCTCTGAAATCTTTAAAAACCACTGCTCGGTTGCAAGATAGATGATCGGAGTCTTGCACCGCCAGCAGTGTCCATACCTGTGCACGATCTTCCCGCTTGCAAGTAAGAGCCCACGCGCATCAAGATCATTGATAACGGTCTGGTCTGCGTCCTTTACATAGACGCCAACGTATGGCTCGGCGTCTGCTGTGTACCTCCCGTCATGACCCACTGGGCAGAAAGCGGGAAGTCCATACTTTGATCCTAGTTCAAAGTCGTCCACACCGTGACCCGGTGCGATATGCACGCATCCGGTGTTCTCGGTGGTCACAAACTCAGCCGGAAAGACGCTATGTGTAAATTCGTTCTGTTTTGGGATGATATCCGAAAGCGGATGGTTATATCGCATCCCGACAAGATCGCTTCCGTGACAGACATCGAGAAGTTCGTAATCCTGATACCTTCCATCCCGTAGTACCTGGTCGACCAGATCGGAAGCAAAGATCAGTATCTCACTTTTTCCATCCCTGTACGCCCGTACCTTAGAGTACTCGAAGTCCGGATGCACAGCAACCGCTATATTTGCAGGAATCGTCCATGGAGTCGTTGTCCAGATAACGATGAACGTATCCACCTCATCCAGCACCGGAAATTTGACATAGATCGACGAATCTGTCCGATCCCCGTACTCGACCTCGGAATCGGCAATCGCGGTCTCGCATCGCGGGCACCAGTTCACCACACGAAGACCTTTCTCGAGCAGATCCTTCTCGTGCGCTTTCTTTAGCGTCCACCAGACCGATTCGATGTATTTTTGCGAAAGCGTCATGTACGGGTCGTCCCAGTTAAGCCACACGCCAAGACGCTTGAACTGATCCGCCATCTCCTTCATATTCTGTATTGCGAACTCCTTGCACGTAGATATGAATGAACCCATCCCGTACGTTTCTATATCCTTTTTTGTCTTGAACCCAAGTTTTTCTTCGACCTTCACTTCGATCGGGAGTCCGTGCATATCCCATCCGGCGCGATCGATGACGTGATACCCACACATAGACCGGTACCGCAGGATCGTATCCTTTATGATCTTGTTCCACGCGGTTCCGAGATGGATATGTCCTGTGGTGTATGGAGGACCATCCACGAAGAAGAATGTATTTTTGTCTTTTCGCAGGTCCCGGACGCGTGTGTATGTGTCGTTATCATCCCAGAATTGTTGTATCGATTCTTCTATGGTTTTTGCATCGTATCTTGCGGTAATCGTTTCCATTATGTGATCTCCTATGATCTGATCTTGGTTTGGGAATTATGAAGGTTTCTGTGAAAGTTTTATTTTCTTTCGGGCGGTTGAAGAAACGTGGTGGGGGCTTAGATCCCATGCTCACATCCATGCCGGGCATACCCCCTGAGATCAACACGAACCGGAAAAGGCTGGTGCCATCTGTACGTTGCTCAACTCAAATATTATACTTGATTGAAGGAAAGTAATATCCATGAATAAAGTGCCTGTTGACGACACAGTGGCATATGCTTTGGCACAATTGGTTGATGATGCCCAAACCGAAAGACGTGACCCGAGTCATTCAGATATCGAATTTCAAATAAAAAAGGCGGGACTTGAGCATGCGGACCCCAACAAAGAAGGTCTACGAGTCGGAAAAGCCAAACGGGTTAGAGCAGTTCTGGCTTGGAGTCTGGAAAATAAACCAGAGTCCTCTGAAATTTTTACTGCGGGTATGATTTCTTCAATTAAGGCAGTTGGAGGATTCCGAGAGAGTTCACCAAATTACGTTGGCAACGATGCAATTAAAAACATATCTGACGCATTAAAACCACTTGCGATTTTATTAGCTGAAGATGGCTCATTGACGCCACTTGCATTAGAGACTCTGTCTGGCGAAAATTTAACAGAAGCACTGCAGACCTATGCACATAGAGCGAAAAAAGGAATCGAAGATGCAGCGTTGGTGGTGGGAACAAGTAAAGACTTGATGGAGGCAGTAGCTGCTCATATTCTTCAGGAACTATGGGGGCAATACCCTCCTGCTAATTTTCCAACGCTTTTGGGACAAGCATTTACCGCATTAGACATGAGCACTCCTGCCGAAAAAGAAAAAAGCGGTGAGCATCCAAGAAAAAATATGGAAAGGAAAATGTATGATCTTGCGTGTGCGATAAACAGACTTAGGAACAAGCAAGGAACTGGCCATGGTAGACCACGATTGCCTGATTTAGATCAGAACGAAGCAAAAGTAGCAATCGAATTCATCGGAACAATTTCTGAGAGTATACTATACAAACTAAAACAAAAGAAAATCTAATCGGATATTTGGTGGTTTTTCGCCCTTTCGCAGGTTGCGGACGCGCGTAAGTGTCGTTATCATCCCAGAATTGTTGTATCGCTTCCTCGATGGTTTTTTTGCATCGCACCTTGCGGTAATTGTTTCCATATGTGATCTCCTATGATCTGATCTCTGTTTGGGGATTGTGAAGGTTTTTGTGAAACTGATTTTGTCTTGACTTTCAAACATGTAGTGAAAAACACCATCGGTCAACCTAATTAATGCATGACCTATCGAAACATAAACCCCCGTGCCACCAATTTCCCTAATTTGACCTGAATTTCCCGTATGTATTTAGTTTACTAAATCGACATCGGTAGACTATGTGATTACATTAGTGTATTCAGTCATACTCATATAAATAGTTATCTGCTTTAATCGGTACGTATTGTAGCATTGTACTGATATCAAAAGTTAGGTCATACAGTTTAAGAGACAGCAACAAGTCTAACGGCTAACGGTTTTCGAGAAAAATTAGAGGGCGATTTGTGTTTCTTTGAAAGTCAAGTATAAGCCCCGAAATTCTGATGATTCCGGAAGCCGACGTTGTCTGTGTGACGGAAGGCAGCATTCACACCACCG
>DAOUXE010000252.1 GCA_030666765.1 Methanosarcinales archaeon | reverse complement strand
GATATCACCAAAGCCCTGCAATGAACTCTGAACTTGTAGCCACAGAATTTTTTATTGAGCAGATAAGGGATCTTGGTAGAAAATCCAAGGATCAAATAAAGGCTCTCTGGTATCTCCCGTGACAGTCAACCATCACTAAATCAATATATCCCTAACTGCATACTAACTGGTCGCTCATCAATTGTTCGGACCAGGTGAGAACTGAGTAGACTCGCCACAGTCCATCTTGTAAACAGCTATTATTAACTCCCCAATCCATCCGACCCCGTTACGACGAACTCTCTAGCGATCTCGTGCAACTCGGCTTGAATCTCGGGAGCTGTTGCCATCTCGGCAAGCCCGCTTTAGGAAGCAGCCTGTTCAACTGAATCGCTTTTAACTTCTCATAGGTTATGGACAAGGTGCCGATGTGGTGTTGTATCGGAATCCACTTCACCACAGATCCCTCTGCCCCAACCCCACTCACCCTTTCACCTCGTCGACAGCATCGCACTGATCACGTCCCGGTCCCGCTTTAACATCTTCAGTTGATCGGCAGGTCCGATCACGGTCAAGCGGGCTCGGTCGACCGGCTTCTTGCGCAGTTTGTCAAACCATGATTGGTGCACAGCTCCGGGATAGCTCTCGATCTCGATGCCAGAAAACTCTCCAGGGGTTATCTTTGTCATCGTAGCCTCGATCAGCTTCGTCTCCTCCTGCGGAGTTAGCCCTCTCTCAAGGACGATGATCTTTCCGTTCTCCACGCCATCAAGGATCATACGTATCTTCTCAACCGATGAAAGCCGGTCGAGTTTATCCGCTGAGACCAGATCCATCTGTATGCCTTTCATCGAGATCACCCAAAGTGCTCCGCGATCTTTTCATACATGACATCGATGTTGTCACCATTAAGTGCTGAGATTGGCACCATCGGATGCTGCGGGAATGCGCTCTTGATACGGGAAGGTGCGGAATTGTCAAGATCGATCTTGTTTGCAACGATCAGGAGCGGAAGTTTGCGCGCCTCCATATTACCGATCACGGTGACGTTTACCTGTGTGAACGGGTCTTCGGTCGCATCCATCACCAAGATCACGCCTTCGAGATCTTCGAGCCATCTTACCGCCTCGATCACGCCTTCGGTCGCTTCCTTTGCCCTCCGCCTTGATTCGTCCTCGGAAAGTCCCTTTGCCATGAAATCCTGAAAATCGATCTTCGTCGCAAGCCCTGGTGTGTCCACGATATCCAGCGTAATGGCAGAACTATTTGACTCGATGGTCACGCCTTCTCTGCGGTGCGCTCTTCTCGTCTCGTGCGGAATATTAGAGACCGAGCCGACCACATCTCCTGTAAAGTCCCGCACGATCCTGTTCGCAAGCGTGGTCTTGCCAGCGTTCGGAGGACCGTATATGCCGATTCTTCGCAGCTTTCCACGCTTGAATACCTTATTAAACGCTGAAGAGAGGTTCTTTTTGATCTTTTTAATTATTCCCATTTGCAACCACCGTGATTACGTATCTTATGTGACTATGTGTTTTGTTACTGTGGTAGTTAACTATTCATCGGTATAAAGTTTTGTCGGACAGATGTGTTTGTCACGGTTTCATTTCTCTCCTTTCTGTATCAAAATCGCATCTTTGAGGATCAATTCACCCGTAGCAACCCTTTCGGCAAGAGAACGCGAGATTGTCAGTTCGCCTCCTGTTTGCTCCCTGCTCTGATCCTGAATCGATCGAATCTCGCCAATTGATGGAGTTATGAACCGTTTCCCAATCGGAATGCCTTTCAGATGTGCGATTCTGATTGCCGCATGTATGTCCGGATCCCTGCCCTTTGCCGGCGTGGTTCCGGTCTCATCCACCAGTTCTATGTGTGCTTTGAGTTTGGTCAGCGAATTGACGATCCGGGTTCCGATCAGCCGTGCCCCATGTCCGATGCGGATGATTACGTGTTCAGGATGCACGGACTCCATGATTCGGAGCACAGTCTGGTAGACCTCCGCCATCGGGACGCAGTAGGTAGAGAGCACTGTAGTTTCAGCGAGTACAGCAACGCCTGTTCGCTCGCCCGGATCGATCCCTATGATGATGCTATCATCTTTGATATCTCGCAGTTTCATAATCGCACGATCCACGACCGTGTCAGCACGCTCCGCGGGACTTACTATCACGATATGATCGGGATCAAAGTCGATCGCGCCGGTCTCCGGATCAGTGGTGATCACAACTCCGATGTGTACCGGGATCTCTTCACCGACTCGAAACGTCACAATCTTAAGATTTCTCGACCGTACCTCAGAGATGACCGATTGGTGTAGTGAGAAATCATCTGTAATCAGTGCAATCTGCTTGATCCGGGTACCTCCTTTCAAACTTGGCTGTCTTCCACTCTATATTGCACTGGTATAGGTGTTGGTGTTAGGTGTTGGTTTCAGGTGTTGGCGCTGGTAGTGCAAGTTGACAACCCCGATCCATCCAATACACTTAAATGATTGAACATCTTACCACACATTGCATGACCTGAGAGGTGATTGGTGGTACAAGTGTAGCAAGCTTTAAATACACTGTGATAATGCATGATCACACGTGATTTACTTGGTGATGTAATGAAAAGACAACGAACAACGAAACCGCGCATAACGATGGTAGGGGGCGCACTGGATCGAGGCGGCGATAAACTTAACGCACATGCCGCTGTGCACCATGGCGACATACTTGCAATAGCGACAGAAGATGTTGTTACGGTTCCGCCGACCACATCGATCATGAGCACCGTCAAAACGATGCTGAATCAGGGATTCAGAAGAATCCCGATCGCTGATGCAGGCACGCAGCAATTGAGAGGCAGTATCGTATGCAGAGACATCGTTGATTTTCTGTGCGGCGGACCGAGGCATTCTCTTGTCACCAATCGGTTCGGCGGCAACATACTGGCTGCGGTCAACGAGGAGGTGCGCGAGATCATGGAGACCGATGTTGCGTACCTTAACACAAACTCCTCAATCGAGGATGCGCTGGAACTAATGAAAGATGTGAACGTCGGATACCTGCCGATCCTGGACAAGGACGAGAGCGTCTCCGGG
>DAOUXE010000159.1 GCA_030666765.1 Methanosarcinales archaeon | reverse complement strand
TGTTCCCTGCCGCGATATTCACCCACTCCCTGGTATTTCCGGTGATCTGGTCCGAAGGCAGGGTCTGGAGTGTGATCAGGATCTGTTTGTGCATGAGATCCAGTTCCTGATACCGCGCAAGAACCGGCAACTTGATCGCGCTACCTGCTCCACAAGTTCCCGCTTTATAGCATCATCTCCGAGAGCTGGCATCACAAGTGTCGATAGAATCAGGATTGCCGTAACCAGATGGATCACTCGAACCATAATACAGTAACTACGAAAAATCATATATGCATTGCGGTTGATCTGTTGTGAATGGCAGTTCTACTGATCGGTGCAGGAAATGCTGGAAGTGCGCTGCTGGACAACGTTTGTGAGCGTGGGGCAGGAAAAAACCCGAGGATTGCGATAGGTCCGAAGGTTCCGTTCAAACACATCAAGAATAAGGAGCAGTATCGGCTGACCGACAAGGGATTTTTTGGGTCAGGCGACGAGGTTGTCGGGAGAAGCGATTTCAAAGACACCGCCGCATCCGCATCTGCGATGAACTCCTATGATGCGGTGCTGCTTGAAATGCTGAACAAGAAGATCGAGGACGTTGACGCTGCAATCATCTTTCTTGGTCTCGGCGGAATCACAGGAAGCGGGATCGCCCCAACAATTGCGCGCACATTAAGCGACCTTGACGTGCCTGCAATGGTCTTTGGCATGCTGCCAGCCCCTGCTGGCGCGGAGACGCACGCCCGGTACGGAAACGTCCGTTACGCAATTGAAAGTCTCAAAAAATACACAGATGCGTTCCTCCTGGTGGACAACCAGCGCATCGCATACACCGATAACATTGAGAGTATGTACCTGCCATATAACCAGTATGCGGCTGTCGTTATCTCCGACATCCTTTCCGGGTCCGATCCGAAGACCTCTACGGCAACAAGCATCAGAGTCAGGGACATGATATTGAATATGTCCCTCTCAGGCGGTGGTTTCACAGTCTTTGGGCGTGCAAGCATCATATCAAAGGACTTGCTCCACTATTTCATCCCGATAGGTGGGCATAAAACGGTCGATGTGCCGACGATGATCGGTGTCGCTATCGAGAAGATGTCTATGAACGCGGATACTAAGATCGCTCAGAAGAGTACGGTACTCTTCAGAGTGCCGTCGTGGTACATGAAGGAGGCTAACGCGATTGATACCAGATCGATAGAGAGATTTCAGGAGGAAAACTCGTCAGAGGGTCATTATCTCGGAATTTCGCTCACGAAACGGAGTCTTGTTACGCTGACAATATTCTTTACGTACCGGTACGGTGATCTCCCAAGACTGTGTGAAATCAGGGATGATGCCCTGTAGGCGGCGGATTTCTTCTTTGGAGTGGTTTTACGGTTTTGTGTAAGCTGTAGATGCAAGACTTGAATCGGTGGAAGTTCAGATGACATCAATACCGACATCAGCGATTCCCGTTGTGTCTGTAAACGCATGCGGATAAAGGGTTGATTCTCCATACTTTCGTAAACATTTATGGCTCTTCGCTATCTCATGTGGGTAACTGGAAACCCGGGTGCCCCGATCGAAGATGAATCATAGTCATGAAATTCCCGATATTCCGATAACCACGAGCACTCCTCTTTAATAACTGCACAACGCTGTTAATTCCCCTAAGTGCTCACCGAAAAATAAAGTAGCAGAGGTACATGCTCGAGTAACTCGCGGTTTTATATGTGGGCACTCCCACGATACTCGAGTAAGTACGCTTGGGTGAAGATAGTGGGAGGATGCTAAGCGCACAGGTGGACCTTATGGGTTCTTAACCGAACAGATGTGAAGATTCCATTCGTGCTTCCTGAGTCAAAATAATTCAAGATACCGTTCCAATGTCTCTTGATAGTCAAAGCAAGCATTGATCATCGGTTGTATTCTGCTATGCGCATCCCAGAAAGTATCACTGTTTAAGATACTACTCAGCAACACCGCGTTCTTCGATGCTCCGAAAGATTTGGAGGCCGAGCTTTAAATTGTACCCCCTAACAGCCTCTGGATTCATATCCTTGAGGCTTCCTAATGTCTTCTTTTGCTTTTCTGTTGGGTTGCATGGATTTTTAATCTGGAGATACCTGGTATTTTTTAGACACTGGTTCATCACCACTTCCCCCTCCGTACTGTATCGATTCCTTCATTCACACTTTTAATGGCATGGAATTTATTAAATATAATTGATGCACTGGAAATTCTGTCTTGATTCCACTTGGGAAGGTAGAAGATCCACCACAGCAGACCGCGCGGATGTCGTCCGGAGTTTTACCGTGTGCCGGGTAGTCTTCTTTGAAACTTGAAAGTGTCGAGGAATCTTTTCCTCCACAGACTCGTGCAGTTTGGAGAACTCGGATACACACACTTCTGCCGAAGCTATCTTCAAGCCTGCTCACTGCCGAAAGTTACAAAACAGATGCAAAAAAAGAAAAGGGGTGCGTGGGTTACCACGCTTTAGTACATGCCTTCCATGCCGCCCATGCCGCCCATACCCTCCATGCCTGGAGGCATTCCGCCGCCACCTGGTGGCATCGGTTCTCCTCTGGATGCGATAACGTCGTCGATCCGCAGGATCATGACGGCCGCCTCTGCAGCAGAACTGATCGCCTGCGTCTTGACACGCAGCGGCTCAACAATGCCTGCTTCCCACATATCAACGATATCGCCGGTGAACACATTAAGTCCTGCATGGACATTGCCGTCCTTGTGCTGGCTCGTCGTCTCGACCAGTTTATCGATCGGATCGAGTCCTGCATTCTCTGCAAGCGTCCTTGGGATGATCTCAAGCGCATTTGCGAATGCGTTCACTGCCAGCTGCTCCCTGCCGGTCAGGCTGTTTGCATACTCCTGTAGTTTCAGCGAGAGTTCGACCTCTGGCGATCCGCCGCCTGACACAAGTTTTCCGTCCTCGATCGTGACACCCACAACACGCAGAGCATCTTCAAGCGCACGCTCCAGCCCGTCGACCACATGCTCGGTTCCACCGCGCAGTATCAGCGAGACTGCCATCGGGTTCTTGCAACCGGTTACGAATACCATGTTCCCGCCGCCGATCTTCTTCTCCTCGACCTGATCCGCGGAACCGATATCGTCAGCCTCGATCTCATCGAGATTTGTGATGTTCTTAGCACCTGTTGCTTTTGCCAGTTTATCAAGATCGCTCTTCTTGCATCTGCGAACAGCCATGACTCCGGCCTTCGCAAGGAAATGCTGCGCCATGTCATCGATACCTTTCTGACAGAAGAGAACGGTTGCACCGCTGTCAGTGATCTTTGTGACCATGTTCTTAAGCATCTTCTCTTCCTGATCCAGGAATGACTGTAGCTGGTCAGGCGATGTGATCTGGATCTCTGCATCCACTTCAGTGCTCTTCAGCTCGACTGCAGTGCTCAACAGTAAGATCTTAGCGTTTTCGACCTTCTTTGGCATGTTCGGGTGTACCCGCTCCTTATCGATAATCATGCCGCTTATCAGTTCAGAGTCCTCAACAGCGCCCCCAACCTTCTTTTCAACCTTGATATTCTCGATATCAACGGTCATCTCGCCATCAGTCTTCTCTGCAACCGACTGAACCGAATCAACACAGAGTTTGGAAAGTTTGTCCCTCGCCCCTTCGATCCCCTTTCCGGTCATCGCGGTGTTTGAGATCTTAAGAAGTGCGTCCTCGTCATCTGGTGAGACTTTGGTCGCGATCGATTCGAGTATCTCATCAGCTTTGAGAGCTGCAAGCCTGTATCCGGATGCGATGATCGTCGGGTGTACGTCCTTGTCGAGCAGTTCCTCTGACATCTTCAAGAGCTCTCCGGTCAGAACCGCTGCAGTTGTTGTTCCATCCCCTACCTCGTCATCCTGGGTCTTTGAGACCTCTACGACCATCTTCGCTGCCGGGTGCTCGATATCCATCTCTTTTAAGATGGTGACGCCGTCATTTGTGATGACGATGTCGCCGAGTCCGTCCACGAGCATCTTGTCCATTCCCTTTGGTCCAAGCGTGGTGCGTACCGCAGCGGCTACTGCCTTTGCAGCCATGATGTTCGAATTCTGTGCATCTCTTCCGCGTGTTCTTTCGCTTCCTTCACGCAAGATGAATATTGGCTGTCCTCCAAGTTGTCCTGCCATTTTTTTATCATGCCTCACTTATATTATCAATGACCTCGATGTAATAATCAGGTCAACAAAACAGTGATAGTACTTCTATAAAAGGCTTGTGGTGGTGAGGAGCCCATCCAGTAAATCATAATCCGCGCTGTACCTCAAGAATCCTCTATCGAATCTCTGATAAAATCAGTCACCTAGTAATTATCTCGATGGCAGGATATTTCAATTCCCTCCTTTTATGCATTCTACATCAGCAATGGTAGTACCCAAGCGAACAAACCATAATTATAGTTAAGTCCATCCACCGTAAGGTAATACTTATGTTTGAGGCGAAT
>DAOUXE010000133.1 GCA_030666765.1 Methanosarcinales archaeon | reverse complement strand
TCACAGCGACCGGAAGCGATGCGGTGTGGCAGTGCGCATACTCGATATGCACGGCAAGCGCGGTAGTATCTCCGCCAAGCCCCATCGTGCCGATGCCAAGTGAATTGATCGCACCGAGTAGCTCCCGCTCGAAATCGTCCGCAATGCAACCATCGGTGGCAGAGCCGTTAACGCGAGCGTCGGCGCCGGAGGCGTTATCGTAGATTTCACGCAGTAGCGCCTTCTTTGCAAGGCGGGCTGCCTTGTCAAAGGATCCGCCGATCCCGACGCCAACAACAATTGGAGGGCACGGCTTTCCTCCGGCATCTGCGACGGTCTCAAGGACAAATCGCTTGATGTCCGCTACCTGTGATGGGTTAAGCATCGCAAGCCGCCCCACATTCTCACTTCCGGCACCTTTCGGCATCACAGTAATCCTTATGCAGCCCCCCTCATTGGTATCGAGAATGATGTCAGGAATCCCGATTCCAACGTTTCCGGACGGTTCTCTCGTTACCGGATGCACCGCGTTTGGTCGGAGCGGTACGATCCCGGTAGCTTTTGCAACACCAGAACGTATTGCATCTTTGATGTTAAAATTGATAGCGCAATTTACTCCGATATCGACAAAGAATATCAATATCCCGGTATCCTGGCAGATCGGAACCTTCCGCATCGCTGCAAGTTCAATATTCTCAAGAATCGCCTCTATCTGTGCTCTTGCGGTGGGATCGGTCTCGCGTCCGTGCGCAGCCGTTAGTGCTGCAGTCACGTCGTCGGGAAGCTGGGTCTCAGCCCTCAGAAGAAGGTTAACGACGCTCTGCGCCACGTCCTCGTACGTAATGTCTCTGCTCACACCCATGCCGCGCCCGCCTGCTGCGTCTGTCCCTCCTGCTTCGCGATTCTGCAAACTGCTTTCGTCCTCTATTTCTGTCGGATCTTGCATATTTCTTATCCTTCGCTATCTTTACCACTATTTTTGCTTTCGTTTCCGGCTTTCCTACCTCATTTGGAATTCCGACCTCTTTTAGAATTCCTGCTTCTTTCGGCCTTCCGGCCGCTTCTAACGTTCTTGCTTCTTCCACCTCGCTTGCAATATCCTCTACAACGATACCGCGGGGTGCGTCCATCATGCCATCCACTACCGCGCTGCGATGGATATTGATAGCCCGTGCACGGAGATCGCCAAGTATGTGGTTGCCACTACCGATGCTGACATCACCACTCGCATCGATATTCCCATGAACAGTACAGTTTTCATGGATTGTGATATCTTTAGCCCTGATGCTTCCGAATAAGGTTGTGTTGCTGCCCATAGCTACCGATTCTGCACGGATATTGCCTTGCAGCCGGCAGCCGTCTCCGATATGTATAGGCTTGCCTGTCTCAATCGCGCTGAGTGTGATTCTGGATGTGGCAGGCAGTACCATCATCGGGGCATCGGCACCATCCGTATCATCGGAAAATAGATCTTCCAGTGCTCGTTCCACCTCTTCGTCCTTGCCACTACGTATCAGCTCACTCAGGTACAGATACAAGAAGATGATGAGCGGTATCGGGTTTCTGATCGTGATCCAGCCCCTCGCCTCGAACCCGTCCTTGATCGATACGTGATCTCCGATGTCAAGATTGCCTGCAACAGCGAGTTTGCCGTTGATCTTCGTAAACTCGCCAAGATGGGCGTCACCATCCGCACGCACAGTGCCTCCGATCTCAGACCTGCGGTCGATGTAGACATCCGAACGTGCAGAGACCTCGCCATAAATCTTAACGTGCTCACCGACCGTGATCTCATCTGCGATGATGCCGTATTCGATGCTGGTGCCGCCACCGATGATCGCACCGCCATCAACCACAATGGTACGCTCCTCCATCCTGGTGCCGTCAGGGACGACGAGTGTTTGTGGATCGAACATGTATGCCTCGATGTGCGCTTTGTGGACTTATAATCTTTGCATTTCAGGGGTTTTAAGGTATATGTTGATGGGATGTGGAACAAAAATAGAGGGGAGTATTATGGAACAATCGCCAGAAAGATTGATGTTAGTAAGGAGTTTAGAGACTTCAGAGGTTTCAGAGATTATGGATACATTGTCTTCGATCGAGAGGATACCGATCAAGAGGATATAGATGAACCACACCAAAAAAGCACTCCGAAACGTGAGAGGTGAGGTGTACACCGATCTTGCGACGATGTACTGCTACTCAACCGATGCGAGTATTTACCAGGTCATTCCGTCCGCGGTGGTCTGCCCGGTCGATGCAGAAGATATCCGCGAGTGCGTGAAGGCGGCAAAGGAACTTGGAATTTCCATCACAGCAAGGGCTGCCGGAACCAATCTAGCAGGAAGTTGCCTTGGTAAAGGGATTATTCTGGATATCTCAAAGAAGATGAACCGGATTCTCGGCATAGTAGAGAAAGACGGGGAATTCTTTGTAGATGTGGAGCCAGGAGTCATAATAAATGATCTTCAAGCATATCTCAGAGAGAAAGGGTTATTTCTCCCGTCAGACCCGTCAAGTTCCGAGATATGCATGGTAGGCGGAAATGTAGGGACAAAGGCGAGCGGAGCTACGTCTGTGAAGTATGGAACTACAGATGATTATGTGACTGATGTGGAGTTCGTATCAGCAGACTGCGAGATTATCGACACCGCCAGAGCAGATACCATTCCTAGCAGGGTATCATGCGGATTACTCGACCTAAAAAAGCAGATACTTTCCGACACAGATACAATCGCGCGCCTCGAATCGAAAAAGGACGTAAAGACTGCAAGCGGATACAACATCAGGGAAATGCTTAATCAGGACCATATTGGGGGGATGATCGCACATCTGATGTCCGGAAGTGTTGGAACGCTTGGTATCTTCACACGAATACGGTTGAAGATTCTCGGAGTCGTATCGGGAACGGCTATCAGCGCGATATACTTCAAAAAGTTATACGATGCCGGCGATGCAGTCCAGCACATCAAGAAACTCGATCCCGTGAAGATCGAGATGATGGACTCGACATCTCTTGAAATCGTCCGGGCAGAGCATCCCGACATGGGCATACCTGCAAATGTATGTGCGCTCTTCGTTGAATTCGAGGGCGACGACCGAAAATCAAAGATAGACGATCTTGAGCGGATGATTCATGAGCGGTATGATGTCTGCCTAATTTTTTCCGAATCGGATGACGAAGAAGTGCAGGAAAAGATCTGGGCAGTCAGGAAAGCACTTGTCCCGATCCTGACAAACTACGATGAAGACATAAAACCAGATGCGTTCATCGATGACGTTGCCGTCCGTATACCCGATCTTGCACCACTGATAATCGATCTGCACGAGATATTCGAAGAGTACGGCATAACTTCGGCAGTCTACGGGCACGCAGGATCAGGGAATCTACATATCAGGCCAATGCTGAACTTAAACGACCCAAAAAACATCGACCTGATGCCGGAACTGGTGAACCGGGTCTACGATGCCGTATTCAAGTATGGCGGTACCATGACCGGCGAGCACGGGATGGGGCGACTCAGGACGATGTTCCTCAAAAAAGAGTGGGGTGGCGTGATATATGGTTACATGCAACAGATAAAGGAGATTTTTGACCCTGACGACATTCTGAATCCTGATGTGATCTTCAGCGACAGAAAGATCACGGATGATATAAAATATCCAACAGAATATATAAACAGATTTGAGAAGAAGTGCATTAACTGCGGGTACTGTAAATCGGTCTGCCCGATATCGACCACGCTGAAGGGGGAATCGGGTTCGAGGTCGTTTCTACAGCTTGTAAGGTTCCGAAAACTCGAAAATCCCTGGCATGGCGATTCGCGCCGTTCCGGAAAGATGCTTGACACATGTCTCGGCTGTCTCCGGTGCGCGACCAGATGCCCAAGCCACGCGAGTATTGGAGAACTGCTCTTTTCCCAGAAGACCCCTCCCCCCTATATCCGGCAGGCGATGCATATATGGGCATCCAATTACAACCGATTCGAGCATTATGCACGGTTCTTTGGGAGGGTCGGAACTCCTGTGGCAGGACTGCTCATGGGGAGGGATATTCCGAAGATCAGGAGAGCACAGCTGGTACTCGATGAGGGTATTCAGGAACTGAACCCGGATGCGATGAATGTCGCGGTGTTTGTGGGGTGTGCATCATCGCTCTTTGACGATCGGGTCGCCGAAGCGATGATCAGGGTGCTTACAAAGAGCGGTTTTAACGTCTTCATCCCGGAGCAGCAGTGCTGCGGGCTTCCGATGCTTGAGGAAGGAATGTACGATCTGGTAAAGGAGACCGCAAGGAAGAACGTCGTCGCATTCGCTGACGAGAGATACGACGCCATCGTGACCTCGTGTGCCTCCTGCACCATGATGCTTAAGAAATTCAAAGAACTACTGAGCGGGGATGAATTGGGCGACGCCGCGGCGAGAGTGTCATCGATCACTTATGATATCGGCGAGTTTCTTGCAAAGCATCTTGACGATGGCATGTTGTCGGGAAAGAAACTTGATATCCGTGCAGCATATCACAACCCCTGCCATCTCTCCGCGGCCGGTGTTGTGAACGGGGGAAGGATACTTGCGAAGGTTGCAAGCGAGTTTGTCGAACTAGGGGATGGTTGTTGCGGCGGGGCTGGAACATATAGTTTCTTGCATTCGGATCTCTCCATGAGGATATTTAAGCGGAAACTTGACGACATCCGAAAGATCGATCCTGATGTGGTTGTCACCACCTGCCCGAGTTGCGAACTCCAGTTCAGGCACGGTCTTGATAGGGGCGGGGTGGACTGCGAGGTGCGGAATATCGTCGAGATTCTGGACCGGTATTATGATGAGAATATGGTTTGAGGTTTATGTCGTCCGTATGTGTTTGGATGTGGCGAAAAAATATGCTGATATTCACACAATTTTGGTTAAGTACTAGCAAAGTTATCTGATGGCGCTCCACATCCATGACATTTGTACATTTTGCTTATTCGTGCCATTAATGATCCCTTTTGTCGATTTTATCACGG
>DAOUXE010000210.1 GCA_030666765.1 Methanosarcinales archaeon | reverse complement strand
TGATGTCGGAGATGCGCTTGAAGATGCGGCGATCGTAAATATTGTTGGCAAGCGGTCTATCGCGCATGCACTTGAACATGGTTTTATAGCAGAAGATAATATCATTGTAATCGATGGTGTGCCGCATGCACAGACGGTGACGATACCGGATTCGCCACAGGCACCTTAGACATTATATATGGGACAGGACGTGTTTGACATAGGACAAGACGACGAAACTACCGAAACAGCATCCGATGTAACGATTCCAAGTGAAAATATTGCCATTCGGGATGAAATGGGGTTGGTAAATACAGTTATAGCGAAACATAAGCAATTTCTCGAGGCCTACAAGAGTGAGTTCGTAGATATTGATTCCCATGTATCGAAACTCAGAGAATCGTCCAGCGATGAGAAGCGGGAGCGGGATGAGATCAACGCAAGCGTTGCCGAACTAAAGGAGAAGCGGCAACTGCTGTATCATCAGATAAAGCAATCCAGAATCGAGATGTTCGATCTGATCAACATCAACCGGGATGTGCGGAAGAACGAGCAGGAGATGGCACAGCTGCAGAAGGAGATCGAAGCACTGGACTGGAGACTTCAGACGACGGTTATGGGAATCCAGAAGGAGCGCGAGATCGTTGAAAAGATCAAAAAACTCTCTGCGCAGATCGAAGAGGTGAATGATGTGAAACCTTCCGACGAAACCGGTGAACATATCGAACAGTTGTCCACGCAGATAAAAAAGATGACAGAAGATGCTGATGGATGTCACAATGAACTTGTTGACATTGCGGATAAGTCCCAGGAGCATCACGGATCGTTTGTTGAATATGCTGAACAGTTGAAAGGGACGCGTGGACGCTATATCTGGCTGCAAAGCCGGATCAAGAGCCACGAGAGCGCAGTTAGCTACTGGGAAGGTAAACAGGGAGAGATGCAGGCAGAGATTGCGGCAGGAGGTGGTGATGATGACTGAGGTCTCCGGTGAACTTAAAAGTATGACTGAAAAGGAGTTAAAGAGTAATATCGAAGGTCTTAAGCGCCAACTAAATACTTTAAATACCGAAATAAGGAAATCCATCACTGAAATTAAATTGCACCGGGAAACGGTAACCAAACTACGGGAAAAGCGCGATGAACTGAATACATATGTAAAAGAATGTGTAAAAAAGGCGCATATTTGCAGAAAGGATAGGGACGAGGTAAATAAGAAGATCGTCGATCTGAAAAAACTCAGGAAGGACGCGCAGGATCAGATAAACCGGAAGTGGGAACAATTGAACCAGGTGAAGGACAACCGCGACAAAGCCAACGCAATAGCAAGAATGCGCACTGCAAGTCTTGAAAAAGCTTATGCGCATGAATTATATGTCTTCACTCACGCAGATATCCCGCTGAAACATGAAATAGGTGCTTATGAGCGGTTAAAAGACCTCGGAAAGCGGCTGAACGCGAGCAGGGACGCGGACAAGATTCATACGGAACTTATTCCGATGTACAAGCAGGTAAAAGAACTGCGCAATGCTGCCGATGATATACACCAATCCATCCAGAGTCTTGCAGATGAATCGCAGCAACACCATGACGCGTTGCTTAGCATATATGCAGAGCTGGACACCGTTCGCAAGGAGGCGAACCAGTACCATGCGCGGCTGAAGGATGAGTATCATATCATCGACCCCATAAGCAAATCGATCGATGCGCACAAGGCATCGGTTCCACGTCTGCGAGAGGAACTCTCCGCTTGCATCGACGCGCTGAAGGATCGGCAGAAGACGAATGGTACGGATGAGTGCAAGGTTGCAGTGGAAAAATTAAAGACGACAGGTCGTATGAGCCTTGAAGACCTTCGAGTTCTGATGGACAACGACGCTATCTCGTTTGACTGATCCATGCAGTACATTGCGATCGATGTTGGTGCGGGAACGCAAGATATACTGATCTACGATGACGAAAAGAGCATTGAACAATGCTTCAAGATGGTGCTTCCTTCCAGAACCGCTATCGTGGCAGAGCGCATCAGGGATGCAACGAATCAACGCAAAGATGTGTTTCTGGACGGATTTACGATGGGCGGAGGTCCATGCGTTCGCGCAATAAAAGATCATCTGAAGTCGGGGTTGCAAGTTTACGCAGCAGAGACTGCCGCAAAAACGATTTACGACGATCTTAACCGGGTGCACAGTTTGGGCGTGGTGGTCATACCAGATGGTGCGGAGGTAGATTCCGGCGTGATCCGCATCGAGACAAGAGATATCGACATACCTGCGATTCGCGGGATGCTTGGACTATTCGGGATGGATATGCCAGAGACGTTTGCGGTTGCTGTGCAGGATCATGGCGAGAGCACAGAAAGCAACCGAATATTTAGGTTTGAGCACCTCAAACGGCTGATACGTGCCGGCGGCGATATACAGTCGTTTGTATATGCCAGAGATACTATCCCTGGATATCTCACGCGTATGCGTGCTGTTGC
This sequence comes from Methanosarcinales archaeon, assembly GCA_030666765.1. Classification (GTDB taxonomy): domain Archaea; phylum Halobacteriota; class Methanosarcinia; order Methanosarcinales; family Methanogasteraceae; genus Methanogaster_A. The sequence goes on along the minus strand of DAOUXE010000210.1, from coordinate 1,040 downwards.
GGAGACGCTTGCAGATTTTAAGCTGGTCCTGATGGATACAGGACCTGCAGCAATATTTGGCGCGGTGCCAGACACTGTACCGGTATCCGGCGCAAACGACCTGCCCGAACCAAAGATCGTGCTCAATATCGGAAACGGGCACACGCTCTGTGCAATACTCATGGATGAGCACATAACCGGCGTATTCGAGCACCATACGAGACAGCTGGACATCGGGACGCTTGATACATACATCGATAAACTTGCAGACGGGACGCTGACGTTTGAGGAGATCTTCGAGAGCGGTGGGCACGGCTGCTACATCGAGGAGATTCCTGACACCATGCCGCAGGTAATCGTCACAGGACCGAACCGGTACATCGCAGAAGAGAGCAGGCATAACGTCACGTTTGCAGCACCGCACGGTGATATGATGCTGACCGGATGTTTCGGGCTGGTCAAAGGGTTGTTATCTATGAAAGGTGATCGTTGATGGCGGATCATGGGAATCGCACGCTATACGATCACAAATGCACAGTATGCGGCACATGGATGGAGACGACTGTCAAAAAAAGCAAGAAAGGGACAAAGAGTATCATGTACTTCTGTCCGGAGTGCGGATTTTCGTATAGTGTGCAGGAGTGACTTCGGGCGCACTATCTTTTATTTCTTAAAAATTTACAGAAAAAGCAGTGGAAAGCAAGTTAGTTATTTTTTTCAATCCATTTTTTTAATAGTTCAACTTTAAACTTATAATCACCATTTACTTTTTCGATAATTTCTTTTTTCATAAGCGAATTGATCTCTGCTTCATTTCCACCTATCAGAAGGTTGCCCATAAGTCTTTTTAGAAATTCTTTCTCCTCTTCTGAACATTCTGAGTTCTGAATATAGTAAAAATAATTCTGAGCAGAGACCAATACCTTCTCTATTGCAGCATCAATATCATCTATTATCGCCTCTTTGCGGTTTTGAGTATTTAAGTAATTGACAAGTTCAGAGCACAATGCTTGGACCAGATAAGGATGGCAACTTGTAACATCTATTATCTTATTAACGAC
>DAOUXE010000189.1 GCA_030666765.1 Methanosarcinales archaeon | reverse complement strand
GGGTGAAGAGAGTGGGATGCAAAGCGCACAGAGGGATCTCATGGGGGCTAAACCAAACACATATATAGGGGGATGTTCCCATCGAGCCTGCTTTTGGGTAAGTTATCTATGGGGGCTTCCCTTAACACAGAAATTTTGTGAAATTCTGGGTAATTTCGTGGTTAGCTAAAAAAGTACTCAAAACCAAAAACATCTGGCGAGATCCGACCCACCGCCACTACATAAAAGCAAAACCTTTCGGCAGTTCGCCTACGATCTCCTTGAACGATTCTGGCCAGTTCTCGTAATCAATCCCCTTCTGTGCAAAGAACGAACTTGCCCAGCGCTCAAGCCCAACTCCGGAACATCCGCTCCACAGTTCATTCCCACTCTGGGACTTTACGTTAAATCCAAGCGGATATTTGTCTCCGTTCACGCTCACGTTCTGGAATTCGAGCCAATCGTCACGATATGGCATGAACGATTCGTAATCAGTCGTCCCAACCTTCTCGTTTCCAGTGGTTCCGGTTAGACCTTCCTGAGCCATGAACCACGGCGTAACCCATGCCTTCCGCCAGGTAAGTTCGAGTATCTCCTCGAAGATGTACTTGTACCGCTCATGGATGCGCTCTGCCTCTTCTACGACATGTTCTGGCGTCCCCATCCAGACGATCTCGATCCTGTGGAACTCGTCAACCCGCTCGATGCCGTGGATGCCGCCGCTCTCGTACCGGTGTGATGTTCCTGAACGGTCGAATACTTGAATCGGAAACGCATCATCCGCGATCGTTTTTCCCTGCAGGAAGGGCCAGAACGGTGGGCACTGGGCATAGCATAGCCCTCCGATCGGTTTATCGATCTTCTCCGCGATCAGGTCGAGTGGGATCTCGTGGGTGACCTTGTAGTAGTCAGAAACCTCCTCCCAAAAGTCGGGATCCCTTGTTTTAGGTGGGCAGACGTAGTAGATCTCAGGATAGACTCCTTTCGCATGTCCTGACTTCTTCCAAACATCCCACGTCACAAGTTTTGGGAAAATCATCTCCTGGTATCCGAGAAAATCGAGAACCTCCTTTTTTACGATCTGTTCGAACGTGCGGAATATTCTGGTTGCCTCAGGACCATATATCCACTGCCCGCGGGATGCACCGTGTTTGACCCAGTTCCGCTTGACCAGTTCCGGTGTCGGGTCTTCGCCGGATAAAATGGGCTTCTCCGCGCTCTCCCAGAGAAGGTTCCAGTGCTCTTCCTTCCCACCATACCCCTCTGCCGCAATCTTATCCGTGATGAGCGTGATGATCCGATCAGGTATACTGTTCCGGATCTCGGGCTCCCCGATCTCCATCTCAATGGTGATATCGTCGCCGTCAAACGCCATATTCGAGACATAAGGGATTTTTTCCGCCTTGACCGGATTTTTTGATGGTATCTTCGCAACATAAGACTCGATCTCGATGCCCCTGATCCCTATGCGGTATTTCTTTCCAAGGAGGGTTGCAAGGGGTTTTCTCAGCCTGAGAATCGCATCATGGGCGCGCACGTACTGATCTGACTCGATCTCGACCCTGATCTTCTGATCTTCGATTCGTAAGTCCAGTATTCGTGCGCCTTTACCTTCGGGAGCACCTTTTGCCAACAAGGTCCCGTTTGCCTCGCTTACGAGAGCTGCTACATCTGCATCTGCCTGACCTGTGGGTGCACTCGTGTTGAAGTTGCCGATCAGATGAAAGTACATGGGATTATGTTTGCGAATGAATCTAATTAAATTTTCTCCCTATCGGGGATGCTACATCGGCATCTGCTGGATCTGCAAGACTCACATCCCGGCTGGAAGACCGTACGCATCGGTCTCATCAAAGCAGTAGCAGACTTTCTGGTACCCGCTCTTCAACTCGATCACATCGTTTCTGACGCTTTCAGGTGATTCGGAGTCGAGCACGATTCGTTTGAAGAAATCAGCGATTGCGTCCATCTCTGACGTGCCCATCCCTATGCGGGTCAGTTCCTGCGTTCCGATCCTGATTCCGGATGGTTCGTCTGTGACGCTGACCGTGTCCCCGGGCAGGAGATTCTTGTTTACGATGATGTTTGCCTCTTCGAGTCTCGTTGCTGCTCTGATACTGCCGCCAACCTTCGTTACATCGACTGCAACCTGATGCGACTCTGTAAATCCATAAGGCTCACAAAGAACATTGAATCCTCGCTCATACAATGACTGCGCAAGCGATTTTGCGTTTGCGATTACAGAGGCTGCGTAATCCTCGCCAAACTCGATCATCTCTGCAAGCGAGACCCCGAGTCCTGCAAGATGATGCAGATGGTGGTTGCTTACTGTGCCAGGAAAGACCGCTTCATCGATCCTGTCTGAAAGTTCCTCCTTGCACATAATCATCGCGCCCTGCGGTCCCGGAAATGTCTTGTGCGTGGATCCGGTAACCACTTCCGCGCCCTCACGAAGCGGATCCTGAAACCGTTTTCCTGCGATGAGCCCAAGTACATGTGCGCCGTCATAGACAAGCGTTGCTCCTACTTCGCGGGCAGCATCAGCCGCCTCCCGAACCGGATGCGGGAACAGGAAGAGACTTCCCCCGAGAAGCACGATACGCGGCTTTGCATCACGGATCATGGCAGTCATGCGGTCGGGATCGATGTTCATGGTCTCGGAATCGAATGGGTGGTGCATCACGCGAAGTCCCCGGACTCCGGCAGCAGAGTATTGCACATGGCTGATGTGCCCGCCATACGGGACATCGAGTGATATGATCGTGTCTCCCGGCTTTGCGAGTGCAAAAAAAGCAGCGATGTTCGCGCCTACGCCTGAGGTCGGCTGCACATTGACATGCTCTGCCCTGAAAAGTTTCATTGCGAGTTCGATCGTCGTTGCCTCGATCTCGTCGATGTATTTGCAGCCCTGATAGAACCTGTGCCCGACCACACCCTCCGCATACCGGTGAGCAAGATCGCTTGTCGCAAGCATCCGCACCTTCCGGCTCGTGAGGTTGTTGCTTGCGATCATCGGGAGGGAGTCGCGGTACCATGTATGGTGCGCCTCTGTGGCACGCATGATTAGATCGATATCGGCATTCATTGTTGGTGTTATGTAAGACCCGCAACCATTTAAATACGTTCTGGATGCATCACCACTCCCGATCAGCACATATAAAAGGATTGTAGTGGAAGCAATATACCATGACACTGAAACCGATGACCGGCAAGGTGCTGCGGATATCTCCACAGGATACGAGCACAGACGAGGTGATATCTGGAAAGTACAAGTACGACGAGCTAGATCTTTCCAAACTAACAGTTCACACCTTTGAATCGATCGATCCGGATTTTTACACCGATAGCAAGCGCACGGAAAACCCGATCATCGCTACGGCATCGAATTTCGGATGCGGATCATCGAGAGAGCAGTCGCCACAGGTCATAGCGGCGTATGGCGTGGGATGCGCGATCGCAGAGTCGTTTGCCAACATATTCTACCGAAACGAGTTTGATATCGGGCTGCCGCTGATAAAATGCGCGGAGATTACGGGAAATGTACACACTGATGATGAACTGCGGATCGATTTTGAGAACGCAGCGATCGCGAACGTGATGGCTGGGGACGAGTATGGTTTTATCCCGATCCCAAAGTTCATGCAGGCGTCGTGCAAGTCCGGAGGATTGTTGAGGCATCTCAAGGAGAACGGGGGATACGAGTGATCGACGATCCCTACAATGTGCCGTATCAGGCGATATATGCGGTAGCAAACACTGATGGCAGCCTTGTCGAGATTATTGAGTTTTCTCGCTGCTATGGCGGATCTGCATGGGCGCGGCACCATTACCGGAAGAGCCCTCTGGTGCTCGAGACAAAAGTGATCGGG
>DAOUXE010000025.1 GCA_030666765.1 Methanosarcinales archaeon | reverse complement strand
TTCTTTATCTTCTTTTCCAGGAAGACCATGTATAGTTAGTAGGGGACTATGATATATAAATGCTTTAACTAATTATCGATAGGAGTAGGGATAAAAATTGGTTATTAGTTAGTAGGGGACTATGTACTGAAATGATCGACGCGGGCGCTCGCTATCGAAAAATTTCAGGAAAAGGGGGTCGTTTCAGCTATCTTTGAAAGTCAAGCAAGAACCTATATCTGCTCGATACTCCTTTGGTCCCCTTCCAACAAAGCTTCGCGAGTCTGACACTTTACTACAGTTATGTCTTCGCGTATGTCAGAGCCTAAGAATGCGAGCACCATCGCGCTCCTGGAGCCCGCAAGCGCTGTGGTTTTTCCGCAATCATCCTGAGCCAGCAGATCACGTCAAGCGCGCTGGTGGCGGCGGGCTGATAATGCTTAAGTGCTCTGGTGGTCAGCGGGGAGAGGGGCACGGTTTTCTCATAAAAATGTACGAACCTCCACATACATTCTGCCACGTTTTCTCGGCCGACTTCTAGCATATTTGAGTTCGGAAGAATCCGAAATTCATGAGGTTTTAAGCGACTGAAGTTGAGCTATTATAGTTTTGTGATTTGATATAGGGCTAAAAGTAGCACGTAGTATAATATATGATGTGAAGATAGTATAGTTTCCATGACCAACTTTAATAATGGAACTATCGGTGAAATTAGATATTGACAAGAAAAGTCTGTTGAGCATAACGCGGAGCCGTTGATCAGCGATGGTACTGATGTTACGCATTTTATCGAATTATTGGGCGATATGAGCGATCCTCGCGATAACCGAGGAAAAAGACACGAACTATCCTTTGTTCTTGCTGTAACCACCATGGCAATTATGAGCGGTAAGACCCATGTTTCTGAAATTCACCGCTATATTCACAACAAGATCAAATGGCTACGAAAAATTTTCGATCGTCCGAATGTTGAACCGATCTCACGTGCACAATTGCCCCGAATTTTGACTATTGTGGATTGGGAAGAGTTTAATACGATTATCGAGGAGTTTTTCGGCGTAACGGTTGAAAACATCAACGGCGAGTGGATTGCTATCGATGGGAAAGTTCTCAGGGGAACGATCACAGACAACGATAATGCCAAACGATTGCGAACAGATTACAATCGCAATCGGACACAAAAGCCAGCAGATTTTCTTTCAAAGGAAGATGTCTGGCGCAAAATCAAGTGAAGTTACCGTAGTCAGAAAATTATTGAAGGAGACCTGGCTACAGCGGGCAAAAGTGACATTGGACCCCCTTCATGCAAATCCGACAACATTAGAGACTATCAACCAATCCGGTGGCAAGTACATCGTTCAAATCAAAAAGAATCAGCCCACGCTATTCGAAATGTTCGGCGACATGGCACAAGAGGAAAAAGCGATCGGCAGCACCAGAACCGTAGAAAAGAGCCGTGGTCGGCTCGAAGAAAGAGAGGGTCGCTTTTTCTCCTTGAAAGACGTGGAATTTGATGCGCGGTGGAGTCAGAGTGACTTTCAGACACTCATAGCGGTTGATAGAACGACAGAAAAGATAAAAAAGAAAGAGATCACCAAAGAAAGATCGTATTATGTGTCTAATGTGGAATTGGAAGGTCACCAGTCGAAAACTTTGACTGATGTGGAAGAAGAACTCTTCACCGCTATACGTGAGCACTGGCATGTCGAATCCAATAATTACATCAGAGACATGACATTCAAAGAAGATTATGTGAAAACCAAGAATAAAAATCAAGGGCAGATTTTAAGCTTACTGCGAACTGTTGCCATCAACCTCATCAGGAAAACGAATCCAAAAAACTTTAAAGAAGCGATCGATTCTTTTTGTGATTCACAGGAGGTTTTAGCAAGTGTTTTGTTGAAATTCAATTTTTTACGATCGTGGATTTAGGTTTTCGTAACTCGTTGTAAGCCGTCTGAAAGTCGGAAGGTAATCGACGCTGAACAGTTGAAGCTATGGCCAAATTCGGCTCCGGGGATCGATTTCTTAGGGGAATGGCGTTGGATGGGGTGTTTTCGGGATGTTCCAGAGAATTTTAGAAAGGGTCTTAACGAGTCGTGTCACGATCCTTGGAGCGAACTTTGTGGTGTCTTGGGTTTTATGAGAAAGCCGTGGCCCCGGACCCGGGGGACCGACGCCCGACCACGCGGCGCCGCCGTGCCCGCCACGGACATCGCGGCAGCCCGAGGACGCTTGAGCCATCCCGGGTCGGCAGATACGCCGCCAGATCCACCCCACTCGCAGCTGTGACTTACATCCAATCAGCACAAACATGCGGGCGACATGCTTTGCAACAATAATAAATCTCTTTTTGGCAAGAGGGGCGCAAATCACAACTCGATACCAGCAAAGTATAATACAGGCTCACCACAGATTACACCAGAGTGATTCAAATGGCGAGCAAGGATTTTGAATGGTTTGTACAAAACGATCTGAAGGCATATAGAGGGGATTATGTGATAATTGCTGATGAAAAGGTAGTATTGCATGATAGAAGTCTTACTAAAATCCTGAAAGAGTTCAGAGCCATGTATCCGGATAAAACTCCAAAAATAGCGAAAATACCTGAAGAAGATGCACTTATTCTGGAGATGAAGAATGCCATCATTTAGATACAGAAAAGAATATTCAAAACTCTTTGGCACGGTCTATCGACCGGTTGCTGAGGTTTATTTTAAGGATGCTGAGGGAAAGGATCTGATATCATTTATGTATGTCGATTCTGGTGCAGATATAACGCTGCTGCCAAGAGAACTTGGGGAGAATCTAGATTTAACGATCGGAGAGGAGAAGATTCAAGAAATAAGCGGGGTCGGTGGCGGCAGCATTCCAGTGATCATCAAAACGATCGAAATGAGAATTGGTGATTATGCGATGAATGTAAGGGTTGCGTGGTCGCTTGAGGAGGGTGTTCCGGCTTTGCTTGGGAGGATGGATGTATTTAATGAGACCAAAGTATCTTTTATTCACAACGAGACGGTTGTTTTTGAGTTTGGCGATGATGAATAGATACGAGGATTTGCTCAGGTAGGTTGTGGTCGTTTTTGTGCATGAACCACAGTCTGTACAGGCGAAAACATCCTACCCTTCGGAATGAAGAAACAGTCATCGTTATAACTCGATTCTCCTATCCGCCCGCACCGTCACCACATCCGCATCCTCGCCGATCAGCGTGAGCCTTTTTCCCACATCTACATTCGCGGGCATTCGCCCTGCTAAACTGATCTTCTGGCAATGCCATACCAAAAGCCGCCAGCAGATTCTACGCTAGTGATTGCCGCGGGTTTGCGAGATCAACATCCCCCCTCGGCTAACACTTCGCTGCACGCATCCGGAAGAGGAAGCTTGCGCATGATATTGATGTGAGCGTGATTGCGGAGTTGCTACGAAAAACTCTCAAAAACGGTGGCGTTAGCCACATTCCAAAAACCGTTTTTTCGATCGACTGTGATGCGGAAGCGTTGCGTAATGTGAAGCATCGGCGCAGCCAGCAAAAAAATCGAGTAAAAACTGCCCTCGGGCGGGGCTGGCGATATACTTTTTCGCACAACAAAAAATATTAAAGATGAAGAGCACACACCCTTCATCTTCACTTTTTCGGTTCCTCACTCCTTTGGTTCAAGTGCAACCGAAGCCTGCATCAGATAGCTGCAGTCACAGTCTTCCACGCCCTGCGGTATGAGCACGAGCCCGCTAGCCGGAATTGTGTTCAGCCAGCATGCGGGTCTGAAGCCGCCCCAGTTCTTTGTGCGTCCCTGCCAGTTGTCCATATCCACATATCCGAGCGTGGCTGAGCGGTAGGTCAGCATGTTTGCAGCGGCTGCAACGGCTCCGCAATTGTAAGCCCGGTCAAACTCAATTTCCAGTTGCTCTCCGGTCGTGAGGTTGAACATGTAGGGCTCAAAGAAGACCATGTCCCTGTCTGCGAGTATGATCGGGCGGGAACCATACGGGTAATTTTGATTACCCTTTGAATTCATCCGATCTCCCGCGAGTGGTCTTTCGACACCATCATCGCTTACGTTGATGCCATAGCCCACGCTGACGGCTTTATCCCACTGAAGTTCGCCGTCTGATGCGCGGTACAGAGCTATTCGCCCGCCGATCTCGGATGGCATATAACCCCTGATGGAATTGTAGGTCACAAGCAGTGCATCACGCTGGGTACTTAAGACCATAAGTGTGCCCCACCCTTCAGGCTTTGGCTTATCCCATATCATTTCGCCGGTCTCGGAATCAAGAGCAATCAGTTTTCCTACCGGGTGGTGTTCCTCGCCCCAGTGTCCCAGACGATCCTCTCGCGCGGTTGGACGGTCCACGAAGTATATCGCACCAGCACCGATTGCGATGGCGTTGTGCCGGATGGAGTGCTCGGGTCTATGCATCCACTTCAACTCCCCGGTATCAGCATCCATTGCAAACAAAGCCTTGGATTCGGTATAGAGGTGGTGTGTGTCGGAACTTCCGCCTTCTACCAGGTAATCGGTATCCGCGATGCCGCCAACGATCGTTCCATGGTCAACAGAGAAGTAACCCCATTTGGACCCTGGTCTGTAGGCATAATCCGGGAGATAGTCCCAGTCAAAGGGACCCCATCCGTAGTCCTTCATGCCGCACCCTGCTTCGTAACCTTCGTCCACATAGCACTTATCGAAGTCAGCCTCCGGGAATTTTGGAACCTGGTATTCTCTCAGCAGATTTCCGGTGTACAGATCAAGCGCAAGGGTGTATCTGAAGTAGCTGGTCGGCACCTTGCCTGCCCTGATATACAGGGTGTCACCATCGATTGCCATGTTCCCGTGAGTTATGCAGGCACCCACATTGAAGTTGTCCTGATTATAGGGTTTCCCGATGTCTTTGAGGGAGAATCTCCATATCTCACGACCGTTGTACGCATCGTAAGCACGGATTTCATCGACACCCTGAGAGACCATTATGCCGTCCTTGCAGAGAGGTCCAACACCTCTTCCATGACGTGATGGCATATCAAGACCCGGATCGTTCCACCACAGCATACCAAGCTCGCCTTTCACCAGCTGATCATCCGAGCACGCTGTACTGCCAGCGTCAGCATAGAGGTGTGTCCAGTCACCTGCGCCCTCAAGTTCCGGGCGAACAGTCACTTCCATGGAGTCGGGTGTGCCTATAGCCATAACGCCGCCGGACGGTCTGAGGCAGTGGTAGACATCCCCTGTATCCGTAGCATTTGCGCCCCCGGTAACAGACCTACCCGAGATGATCAAGTTGGCGAAGTAATTGGGATATCTATCAGCCGAAGACACATTGCAACAATGAACGGTCACTCTTGTGCCATAGATGCCTGCTGCATCCAGCTTCTCCTGCGCCAGAGCAACCATCGCCGGATCCGGATCAATTGCGATTATGTGAAGATCCGTACGCTTGGCAAGCTCATACGAGAGAGCACCATCTCCACAGCCAGCATCCAGGCAGTAGCCTTCTGTGACCCCGGATTCCTCGATGATCTTCTTAGCAGCATTGACAACAGCTTCATCTGCATCGTATGGATCCACTACCGCAGGTTTACTCTGCACGATGGTTACGTCCCCCGTGGACGCGCCAAAGCAGTAGATCGTGCCCTTATCAGTACTGACATAGAGATTGCCACTGGCAACGGCAAGACCGTAAGGTACGCCGTCAACATCCAGCGTCCTGATATCCCGGTTCGCAGATCCACTCATAATCATAACCTTGTTGTTCTCGGTGCCGGCTATGATCGTATCCCCAGCCATTATCATGGAGATGGTGTCCGCAGGCTCCGGGGTTTTAACTGTCCGGATCGGTGGGCTGATAAATACCCCCTCCTCGGACGACGGTTCATGCAGCAGATTGCTCAAACTATGAGCTTTCAGCTCTCGATCCGTGGAATCAATATAGAACATGCTGTCGCGCTCGGTGCTGAATACCAACCCCTGTGAATCAATTTCACAGGTTGTGAAGAGAAGTCCGCTTTCACCGTCAAATATGGCATGTCTCTTCCCGATGTTCTCGTCATGATAGCGAGTGTTACCGGATGTCGCAAAGAAGAAGTCATAGTCAGCAGTCGCGGCGGCAAATAGGCGTGATCCTCCAAGTTCCCTGTACTTTTCCAGGAAGAAGTAATCCAGTTCACCCGTGTGGATATCGAATGCTGCCGGCACTGCTCTTCCGGTAGGCACATATACATGGTCGCCAGCCACGGTCATATATCCCTGAGCGCTGATACCGCTGTATGCCAGCGAATTGGTGTGCGGCTGACCTATAAACAGGTTTCCACATGTGTTGTTGACCCAGATGACACTACCATCCGCAGGGTCAAGAGCATAGATGTAGATCTCATCCGTTGGCCAGATACCGACGCCGTAATAAAGCACATCATCCTTGATAGCTACGCCACCTCGTGCAGGCCAGTTAGACACCATCCGGTCGTTGCCCAGCTTATAACTGTCCGCAGGCGGGTCTTTCTTCCACAAAAGCCCACCGGTATCCGCAGACAGGCAGTACAGGCAGCCATCATCACTGGTGACAAAAACCCGATCCCCCAATGCAGCAGGCGCTAAACGCACCGGCGCATCAGTGAAGAACGTCCAGCGTTCCTCGCCTGTCAAAGCGTCCAGTGCATACACCTTACAGTCAGATGAACTACCAAAGTACAGCACATCGCCGCTGATCACTGGCTCACACGCATAGTCAAAGTCCATCCTGGTGTGAACCCCGGTCCACGCAGGGTCTGGCACCGCACCTTCGTATTTCCATACCATGGACAGATCGGATGGAAGCTGGCTCGCGGTATATCCACTATGCCCCGCATCAGCGCGGTACTGTGACCAGTCTTCGGCATCCTGACCTACGCCCTCGCCATACTCGCATGTAACACGGTTCGCGCTGCCATCCGTTTCCGAGGCAGCCAATGCCAGAGTCAGCGTGCTAAGGACTATCAGCGAAAGAATCCCTAACGTCACAACTCCAGCTCTCATTCTTGTTTCCACTTGTTTTCCTCCTTTTGGTTTCAGAAGGCGATTGTTCGCGCAAATTCTAAGCGAAAGCGCCTCAACCACCTTGCTGAATGTTACGAAGCATTCTATATAGGAGTTGTCCTAATACACTATATAGTGGGATTAACTCCATAGTTATTGCCAAAATCTATATATGGATTTTGTAAACAGATCCCACGATAGCTGGCGATATACATTTTCGCAAATGGAAAATACGAGTAGGGGCGCTCACAAGTGATAACATACCAGGGGCGTCACACCACCAGCGATAAGAGGTCCTCGCATTTTATGACAAGATCACTTAACGAACAGAATGGGGAATCAACGCTCAGGTTTAAGTATCATAACGACTGAGTCACCAATCGTATGAAAGTCGTTCGATTAATATGGAAGTCTTACAGTATCATTGTTGGCGTGACCACTGATGAATTCAACCTTGAGCATAACAGTACGGTGGGCGGAATGAAATCGCTATGTACAGGCTCCATACTTAGGTCCGGGGTTTGGTGACTTAAATAGTATGGTGGAGTTAGACACAAGCATAGATAAAAATGAGATTAAAAGTGGGTAATAAAAATGGAACTGACAACAAAAGATAAAATCCTAATTTCAATTGCTTTGTGTTTATTTTTTGCCCGTAGCATTTATTTTAGTTATCTTCCATCTCTTAACATAACTGAAGATATGATTTTATATCTCAATCTTGTTGAATTTATAACTTATATGTATATGGTCGCATTATTCGCATTGCTTGTATCTGTAGTAGTAAAACTGGAACTGACAAAAAGAGATAAAATCTTGGTTTCAATTATCTTATGTCTGTTTTTTGTGCATGTTTTACACGGGATGCTCGATCAACTCGGCGTTATAGGCATGGCTGTGTTTACAGACTATTGGCTTCCGGTTTCATTCTTCGTATTATTTGTGTTGAGTTGGATTATTATGATACTTAGCTCAATTGGCATCCTATTTGAGCAATTTTCGGGGGCGCCGCCGTTATATACATTCGTTAGTATTATTGCATGGATTTCGCTGTTCGCACTTATAAAGTACACCAAAGGAATGAAACTCGTGCCAAGAATTGTCTATCTGTATCTTATCCCCGCCTTAGTGATGAGTTTGGCTTATCTATACCGCATTCCACTTCATTGAGGCGCACTTTGATACCGATGATTAGACCTGTGGTATGTGTGTAGCCAAGGCGAAAAACCACGAGATTACACAAGATTTCACGAGATTAACACAGAAATCTTGTGAAAATCTGTGTAATCTCGTGGTTCCGCATGTATTTAGCTGCAATCTTATAGTTAGCTAAACACGTACGACCTGTGGAGTACGAGGTATAAATGAGATGAAAAACATCAGAAGATTTAAAACACAGAAACGCCAGGGATGCCCCCAAACGTTATTCGGGGGTGGTGAGGTTGGGGCTGAAGTAGTTTCAACTTTGGAATGGCGGTGGCATCGGAGATATTGAGATATATGTAAAAGAAGAAACCTGAGAAAATAAGAGGATAACATGACCAAACGTATAGGAATTCTGTATTTCTCCCCAACAAATACAACAAAAAAGATATGTAGGGCAGTAGCTTTGGGAATGGGTGCAAAACCCGCAGACGCTGGACATGACTTTTCCAGATACCCGAGCGGAAATAATCGCTAATCCAAATGCAGTTACAGCAAATATGGATCATTTAATTGTCGGTGCCCCGGTTCATTCCGGCAAGCTTCCGCTTCAAGCCATTGAGTGTCTCAGTGCCACTAGCGGAAATGGAAAAGAATGTAGTGCGATTGTTGTTTATGGTAATCGGGACTATGGAACTGCTCTTTACCGCATGGTGGAAATTCTTTCCGAAAATGGTTTTGGTGTTACTGCTGCGGGTGCGTTTATTGGTCAACACTCATATTCGGATATAGTACCTGTTGCAATGGGACGACCAGACGAATCAGACATAGAGAAGGCATGTAAGCTTGGAGCAAGCAGTTTAGGTGCGACCGAATACTTGAGTCTTAAAGATGTTCCAGTTCAAATTGACAAAATCTCCAGGTCTGACAAATACTCAGCCATCAAACCTTCATACATTGCAAAACTATGC
>DAOUXE010000204.1 GCA_030666765.1 Methanosarcinales archaeon | reverse complement strand
CACGCACGATTGTGGGCGGGGAGGTCGTGTATGCGGCAGGCGGTGTGAGATGACAAGAATTGGCGCGGCTCTGGATCTTCGTTTCGGGAAAGACACGCTACAGTTCATCGATTTCCTGTATTCGAATGGATTTAACCATATCGAGGTCAGAAAGGACAACGATTACGTATACGGAACGGCGGACTCTGCCCTTCTGGGGCAGGTTCTCTCTGAATACGATTTCACGATCTCGTACCATGCTCCGAGCCGGGAATTCAACCTTGGAAGTGTGAACGAACGAGTAAGAGCGTCCTGTGTCGCTCAGGTGATCCGGATAGGTGAGTATCTGCAAGAGGTTGGTTCAAAGGCGTGGGTGAACATACACGCGGGACACATTCCGGAGCAGTACCACAAACGAGTCACTGCAAAGGCTAAAGAGAACATGAAGGCATCACTCGATGAGATCGCGGCGGCTTATGAGAAGATGGATGCGGGACTCCTGGTTGAGAACGACAGTTTTGAGACGCACATAACCAAATTCGGGATGTACCCGGAGGCAATTTGGGATATCCTGAACCGGCATCCCGGTTTTGGCATGACCTTTGATATCGGTCATGCCCACCACTCGGGCATCCCGCCTGAACGGTTCATCGAAATTCTGGGGTGCAGGATCGAGGCTCTGCACCTGCATGACAACAACGGTGTGTATGATGAACATCTCGCACCCGGCAGGGGTTCTATTGATTTCGAGGGTGTCCTCTGTAAGCTCGACGGTTGCACCACGTATGTGCTTGAGATGAAGACGTTACCAGATGTTATCTCGGGCAGGGAGTTTATCGAATCGCTGGGGCTTATGAAATGACAGAAAAAGACATTCAAATCGAAAGCCGTGACTTAAACCTCTGGTACGGCGATGCGCAGGCGTTAAAGAGTATCTCGATGGATATACCAGAGAACAAAGTCACCGCCGTGATCGGTCCGTCCGGATGCGGAAAGTCTACATTCCTCAGATGCATCAACCGGATGAACGACCTGATAAAGGACTGCCGCATCACTGGCGAACTGCTCTTCGGTGGCAGGAACATCTACGATCGTGATGCGGACGTGGCAGCGATACGGAAGAACATCGGGATGGTTTTCCAGAAGCCAAATCCTTTTCCGATGTCGATCTATGACAACATCGCTTATGGTCCCCGCGTTCATGGCATCCGCGATAAACATGAACTGGACGAAGTCGTTGAGACGAGTCTTGTGGCTGCTGCGCTCTGGGACGAGGTGGGGGACAAACTCGACATATCCGCACTCGATCTGAGTGGCGGGCAGCAGCAGCGGCTCTGCATCGCACGAACGCTTTCCGTAAAGCCTGAAGTGATACTCTTTGATGAGCCGTGTAGCGCGCTTGATCCGATATCGACTGCCAAGATCGAGGACCTGATCGGCGAGTTAAAACGCGACTACACGATCGTCATCGTGACACACAACATGCAGCAGGCAGCGAGAGTATCTGATCACACGGCATTCTTCCTTCTTGGAGAGATGATTGAGCTTGGAAAGACGAAGCAGATCTTTGAAAATCCGGAAAAGAAGAGTACAGAGGATTATATTACCGGAAGGTTTGGATA
The DNA here is from genome assembly GCA_030666765.1 of Methanosarcinales archaeon. Classification (GTDB taxonomy): domain Archaea; phylum Halobacteriota; class Methanosarcinia; order Methanosarcinales; family Methanogasteraceae; genus Methanogaster_A. Next base: position 2,032 of record DAOUXE010000204.1, on the reverse strand, counting down.
GAGGGATAAGGAGGGATATAATGGTTCAAAAACAATACCACACAGAACTTGTAAATGTACAACAGAAGGTTTTGAGACTCAGCAAACTGGCAAATGCAGCGATCAAAGGCTCGGTTAAGGCACTGCAGGATCATGATGTTGAGCAGGCAGAGGCTGTAATAAAAGGCGATGCGAGGATTAACGATCTTTCTGCAGAGATTGAGGTCCTCTGCATGCATCTTCCAGTACTCCAGCAGCCAGTGGATCAGGATCTGCGAATGATCGAGGCTCTGATCAAAGTCAATCTCGATATCGAGCGGATAAGCGACCTTGCTGTGGATATCGCAAAGATTGTAGCTGCAAATAATGATAAGGAACACGTCAAGCCCCTGATCGACATTCCCCTGATGGCACATATAACATGCGAGATGCTGGACGACGCACTGTGTGCATTTGGTGAGTTAAACTCCAATTTAGCTTACGATATAGCAAAGCGCGATGATGAGATCGACGCATTGTTTGACCAGCTCAGGCGGGTGTTACTTACATTTATGGTTGAGAATCCGGGAAAGATCGAGAACGCATCACATCTGACGTCTGTGGCACAGTATCTTGAGCAAATCGGAGACCATGTCGGAAATATCTGCGAAAGCGTGGTGTACATGGTCACAGGTGACAGGGTGAAATTGAACTGAAGTGTTGCTATGGATACAAGAAAGGTGCAGGTGACTGGAAAGTCGACATACATCGTCACACTGCCAAAGAAATGGGCTGTCGATTCGGGACTGGTTGCCGGGTCACTGGTCAGGATCTCATATCAGGATGATGGATCGATTGCGATCACACCACCCGCACACGATTCGCTCCCTCCCGCGAAGCGATTGGAACTTGAGGGTAAGAGCATGGACGAGATTATGCGGGACATTATAGGTGCGTATGTGATGGGCTATCCGGTAATCGAGTTTCATGCGGATCGCATCTCGAAGGAGATTACGAAGAAGATAAAAAGCATAAGCCAGAATCTGATAGGGCTTGAGGTGGTCGAAGAAACCGATACAAGGATTTTGATCCAGGATCTCCTTGATACCGGCGAATTTACGATGGTAACCGGGCTTAAACGGATGTCATCACTCATATTCCTGATGCTCGATGGTCTGATCAATTATCTGGAGACAAAAGATGACGAAATCTTAAGAGAAGTCATCTCAAGGGATGATGAGGTTGATCGGGCGTACCTGCTAATCTCAAAGCAGTTCATCAATCGGTTGAATCTGAGCAGGGTATTAAAAATTGATGAACTGAGCCTCATCGAGGCGTTCTATTACAGGCTGGCAGCGGGAAACCTCGAGCGGATTGGAGATCATGCGGTCAAGATCGCGGATGCATTTAGCCATACGGGCGTCCCGGATGCTGCACTCGGCATCGGGGAATCTGTCAGGGTTTCACAGAATCTCGTTGCAAACAGCATCGAATCGCTCAGGAAGTCGGATTCCTCTCTTGCAAATGACGTTCTCTCGGAGAACGCTACGATAAAAGGACTGTTATCAAAGTTGATGGCTGCCACCGCAGTCACTTCCTCGCCGGACATCGTCTTTGACAGTCTCAGCCGGACGGGAGATTATGCAGCAAATATCGCAGAACTTGCAATCGATCTATCGCAACTATAAGGCAGTCCCGCTAATACTCTCTGCTGCGGTTGTCATCGACTATGCACTCACATTCTACCTTGCAGGCAGCATCAATAGGATTTTTAAGTATGAATACAGTCCGACCCTTGTTTATGCGGTCGAACATGATATCGTAATCCCGTATCTCGTGTTTACGGTCTTCTTTTACTACGCTGCTGGATATACCGTGCTGAAATATCTTCGGGATTCAAGGATATACTATGTCGGAGTCGCCATCATCCTCTTGATGAGCATCACGCACGTTCTTGGCGGGCTGTCGTGGTATGTCCTCTCTGTATGGTACTCAAATACGGTGCTTGCGCTCTCGCTCACCTCTGTTGTGATCACAATCGCAGTCTTTGGGTACGAGATAATCAGGCAGATAT
>DAOUXE010000228.1 GCA_030666765.1 Methanosarcinales archaeon | reverse complement strand
TTGCTCCTTTTCACGAATATCCATTCTCCGGGCTTTTCCAAGTTATTCCGCAACAAGTCTGATTACCTCAGTTGCTCAATCATGCCTTCGAGTACGCGCAGCTCACGAACCACCCCCTCCCGCGTCACCTCGGCAGGATTCTCCTTCCGCTCATACTTTGCTATCAGTTTCTTAACATAATCGAGTTCAGGTATCGTTGATTGGAACTCAGGGATGTAATTCGGCAGATCCGCAAGCGGAATTGTAACGACTTCACCTTTCTTCGTCTCTTCGGGAATTCCGTTTACCACCATGATATATGTGTATCTATCGAATCCAAATCTCCTTGCGATGTTCCGGGAGGCTGCAGATACTTGCTGCGCTCGTTTTGCACTCATCCTCTTGTAAGCGCCGACCGAGTCTTTGTACTCGACAAAGAGCATCGATTCATGATTCCAGAGCATGGCGTCGTACTCGATCGGCTGTGCAAACTTGTGGTGTACCAGCACACCGAACATGACGCCGCTGCACCAACCTGCGTTGAGGTGCGTTCGAAATCGCTTCTCGGTCTCAGGGATGTCAGGACGCGAGATAAGGGTGTATGGTTCGCTTCTTAGTTCGATCATGAGATTGTCACCTGTTCACCACTCATCAACGCATTCCACACCCCTCACTCTTCCAGCATCGATACATCCCCAAGCGGAAGCCCGAGTTCCTTCGCCCGAAGCATCCTTCGCACGATCTTGCCGCTCCGGGTCTTTGGAAGCGTCTCCACAACCTCAAACTCCCGCGGATATGCGTGTCCCGCAAGCTTGGTCTTCACGAACTTCCTGATATCATCTTTCAGATCGTCTGTCGGAGCATAGCCGTCGGAAAGCACGACAAACGCCTTGATGATCTCGCCGCGCAGCGGATCCGGCTTTCCAATGACACCCGCTTCAACGATTGCAGGATGCTCGATCAAGGCAGATTCCACCTCAAACGGTCCGACCCGCTCGCCTGACGTATTGATCACGTCATCAGCCCTGCCGATGAAGAGGAAGTAGCCGTCCTCGTGCTGCAATGCCCGGTCACCAGTGAGATACCAGCCACCCTCGAAGTACTCGGCATACTTTGCAGGATTTTTCCAGATCTCAAGCATCATCGATGGGAACGCAGGCGTGATCGCGAGATCACCTTCCGTGCCGCGGGGAACTCTGCCCCCATCCTCGTCAACGATTGCGGCGGCAATACCTGGTATCGGCCTTCCCATCCACCCTGGTTTTATCGGCATCGACGGATAATTGGCGATCAGGATGCCGCCGGTCTCGGTCTGCCAGAAGTTGTCATGGATCGGCAGCCCGAATGTCCTGATGCCCCAGTGCACTATCTCGGCATTCAGCGGCTCGCCGACGCTACAAATATGTCTGAGACTGCCAAGATCGTAGTTTTTGTGCACATCAGCAGTTCGCATCAGCATCCGAAAAGCGGTAGGTGCACTGTACCAGACCGTCACCTTGTACTGATCGACCATCGAGTACCATGCCGCAGGATCGAATCTCCCGCCATGAACCACGACCGATGCTCCACACGACCACGGTCCGAGCAGCCCGTACGAGATCCCTGTGACCCAGCCCGGGTCTGCCGTACACCAGTAGATATCATCCTCATGGAGATCGAGCACCCATTCAGTGGTCGCATGTTGCGCAACAATCGCAAGATGCCTGTGCACCACGCCTTTCGGCTTTCCGGTGGTTCCGGACGTGTACAGCATAAATGCAGGATCATCCGGAGACATCTTCGCAACATCGAACGTGCCGGATGCTTTTTTCATCTCTGCCAGATAACTGATCTCGCCACTCCGAACATCGGTCTCGTCCACTGTAATTATCTGTTCAAGGTCAGGGAGATCGTCTTTTATCTCGTACACCCGGCTTTTCAGTTCCGAATTGGTGATCAGGTATCTTGCGCCGCTGTCACGCAGACGGTCGTATAGCCCTTCTGGTCCGAACGCCGAGAACATGGTGCCAGCGATCGCACCAGTCTTGAGGATGCCGAGAAAACTCACGTAGAGTTCAGGGATTCTCGGCAGGAATATGAATACGCGGTCCCCCTTCTCGATGCCTGATGAGGTTAAAAGATTGGCAAATTTGTTTGAAAGATTGGAGAGTTCGTGAAACGTGTATTTAGAGGCTTTGTCATCTCCTTGCCAGTACAATGCAATCTTATCCTTCCGCCATGACCTGGCATGCCGGTCCACTGCACTACATGCGGCATTTAACTTGCCGTCTTCGAACCATTCAACCTTCTCGTACGCATCCTGCCACTGGAAGGTTTTGTGCGTCTCGTCGTAGTCCTGCAGATTCGGAGTCGGTACAATCGTTGCTGGTTTTTCTATGAATTCTTGCATTTCATTCACCCAACTTTTACTTGCATGGATATGCCAGCCGTGCCATTTATTGTTTTTGGTTCTCGAAAATCACTAGCACTATCGAACCAGCACATCCCCGCTTCCGGTTATACCGATATCGAAACCGATCACCACAACCCTGTGCCGTATCTGCTTCTCCGCGAGATCCCGAATTCTTGATGCAAGCGCAACTCCGTCGTAGCGCACATGCACGCCCATATTTTCGGAATCGGCTCTTTCGTAGATCATCCCGACCAGGTCACCAAGGCGCGTCCCCACTGCTACCTCGAACCACACAGGCGCATCGAGCGTTTTCATAAATTTTATGGTATTTTCAGCTTGCTCTATGTTCTTCCGCGCCATCTTTTCGATGGCAGAGATATTCTGCTTCGTCGTGCCCAACCCGGATGCGATCTCCTCCTGTGAACGACCGTCATTCCGCAGTCGCAGCACCAGCATCTGCCTTTCGGTGAGATTTGTATCGCGTACTGCCATCAAGAGATTCTGGACTTGCATAATATATCAAGATATGGACAGCTCTTATGCTAACATGCAAATCGTTTGTGTACGCTGGCAGCCTCAGGGGCGGTCATGGTTTCGCCGCTCTGCATACTCATGTTCTGTAGTTCCGGTTTCGCCATACTACAGAATTCTAAAAAATAAAAACAACATCCCCGAATCTCTCCGGGATCACCTCTCGAAAGTCTTTAATTGAAACCATACTCGATCGAAAGATCTTCCTGCTCGCTTCGAGGCACTAACTGAGATATTAGTTCTACTTTGTCACATTGATTTTTCGACGATGGATTGACTCGACACATCAACACTAATAGACCTGTTGCCAATTAGTGTTCACTTCCACCAAAAAGCTTTAGATCAAATGAGGTACATCTAATAGACTTGTTGCGGAATAACTTGGAAATGCCCGGAGAATGGATATTCGTAAAAAGGAGCAATATGCGCAGAGTAATGGACGCCTT
>DAOUXE010000066.1 GCA_030666765.1 Methanosarcinales archaeon | reverse complement strand
TCAGTTGGATGTACAACAACGCAAAAGACGTGAAGACTGAGATTGACAACACCCTTCGCGTCTCTGCGCCTTTGCGCCCTTGCGTTAAATTGGAAAACAATAACGCAAAGGTGCAAAGACGCGATGGCGCAAAGAACAAAAGTCCCCGTGTGTATTTCACTGGAATTTTCGGTTGTGCCCAGTTTCCGCAGTCCGGCAACCGATGTCGCGCTTGCCGGCTCAACATCGATCCCCTCTACCGATGCCAGATCACGCTGCGCAGAAACGATCCCCCATTAGAGACCAAGATCGCAAGTCCGCCTGACTCTCTGATCACACGGAGTGTCTTTGCAGCGTTTACAGGATCCCGGATCCGTATCGCAGCTGCAATCGTCTCATAGTCCGTCTCGGGCACGATCTATCACATCCACGACCGGACGCGAACCCTCTGCCTGAATACCGGTCATCTCCGGGATCGCATCGGTGACGCTGAGTTCTTTCAGTTCCTTAAAACCTTTATGACCGCTCATGACCAAAGAACCACCATGACTCATCACAACACTCCAAGAGTGCTTCTCGCCGCGGACCGGTCGTCAGCCGGGAAGACCACCATCTGCACCGGAATCATGGCTGCGCTGAGCAGGCGTCTGTGCGTGCAGCCGTTCAAGGTCGGTCTCGATTACATCGACCCGAGCTATCACACGCTCGCATGCGGGCGTGCCTGCCGGAATCTTGACGGCTACCTGATGACCGAGGACGCTGTGCTTGAGACGTTCTCGCATGCGCTGGGTGATGAAAAGGCAAATCTGGCAATAATCGAAGGGGTGCGTGGACTGCACGAAGGTTTCGAGGGATTGAGCGATCTCGGTAGCACTGCCCAGATCGCAAAGATTCTGAAGTGTCCGGTGGTTCTGATAATCGATGCGCGGAGCATCACACGAAGCGCAGCCGCTGTTGCTATGGGCTACTCCGCCCTTGATCCGGAGGTTGACATAAGGGGTGTGATCCTGAACAAAATCGGGGGTGGGAGGCATGCCGAGAAGGCGATAGCAGCAATTGAGCACTACACGGGGATACCGGTCATCGGTGTTGTACCGAGAGACGAAAAGATGGGGCTCACGATGCGGCATCTGGGTCTGGTTCCTGTGCATGAGAGCAAACGATCTCCCGAATTCAGGGAGCGCATCGCAAACATAATGCAGATCGTCTCTGAAAATATCGACCTCGATCGGCTGGTCGAGATAGCGAAGAGTGCAGAGCCGCTCAATATGAGTGGAAAATCGATCTTTGCAGGAGCCGGGATTGCGGATTACGATACTGGCAAGCGGGTCAGGATAGGTGTGGCGCTCGATGAGGCGTTCAATTTCTATTACAGGGATAACATCGATCTTCTGGAGCTGCATGGAGCAGAGATCGTCTATTTCAGCCCGCTTCACGATGCGACAGTCCCTACCGTGGATGGTATCTATATCGGCGGCGGCTATCCCGAACTCTTTGCAGAAGAACTCGAAGCGAACATGCGCATGCGGCAGAGCATACGACGGGCATCATCGGACGGCATGCCGATATACGGCGAGTGCGGCGGGCTGATGTATCTTGCCAGGACCATGGTCACAAAGAGCGGCATGCACGGGATGTCCGGCGAGACCTTTGAGATGGTCGGCGCAATTCCGGTAACAGTTGAGATGGGCGGCAAGGTTGTGAGCTACAACGTGGGCTCGTTCACAACAGAGACGCCGATCGGAAGACCTGGCGATTCGTTTAAGGGGCACGAGTTCCACCATTCGTCAATAACAGACATTCCTGATGATTCCGTCTTTGCAATCCGGCTTGAGCGCGGGATCGGGATAAAAGACGGCAAGGACGGGCTGCTCGTCGAAAATACGCTCGCAGAGTATGCGCATCTGCATGCATGCTCGTATCTGCGGTTCGCAGAGGCGTTTGTCGAGGCGTGCCGCAGCAGGTAGCGCAGGTAGATTGCGCGCGTATCTCGAGTCCTGGGTGCTTTATGGCACCACGCGCAGGTGTCCGTGTCTCTTTCGGGTACTGTGGGTTGCTGATATCTGCGAGGTCTGCGCCTGTGCGGGGATGCTGGGTATGGGACTCGGGTTCGAATTCAGCCATCTGCGCCACTTCATAGACCTTCCGCAATCCTTATTACTGATGAGATACATGACAGGTTGCGCGTGATGCCCCAAACAACGCGTTACACATCTGAGAGAATAGCGTAGAGGCGGCATGTTCCGATTCCGGATGTTGGTATGGCTCGATTATGCCATGAATGAAAAGTCGCGGAGGGGCATATGGGATTCCGAATCCTGTGCAGAAAGAGCGAAATGTTATCAGGCTCCGTGCTTGCTCGGGTGCAGGGTTTGGGTGACTTAAAGCTAAAAATAAAGAAGTAATCCCGAAAAAATTTCCGAGGTTGATAGAATATGATATATGAAACGGTTGTCGTAGTGGGGCTTGCATTGATAGTTATTGCGATTGTCGGTGGTAAAAAGATAGAAGTAAAAGAAGTTAAAATTGGAGATATTACAAATATACAGCGAAGTATCATAGGAGTTTTAGGTGTCATTGTCTTGATATTGGGTTTTTGGCAACCAGCGTTCATATCCCCTCTGGTGCCTACATCACCTGAAATAACACCAGCGCTCACCCTAACACCCACACTAACTCAAACTTCACCTGTTATTTCATCGCCTCCACCATCCCCACCAACAACGATCACTGAAACCCCGGAACCAATACCCACCTCAATTCCCACAGAAGCACCTAGCTCTGCTCCAACACCCAAGCCCGCAGACGGAATAGATCAACTCCCTCCAATCGAGTGGGGCACTATGGCGACGTATTTCGATATCAGTGATGTAACATTAGGAAAAGCAGAACATACTGATGTCCTGGGTATGGTTTATGAGTATGACTCAATAAATTTCATTGTTGAAGCCAAAAGAAGTTTCTATGCCATCATAATATTCGAGGCAGAGTTCTATGATGAGGATGAGATTAAAGTATATTCATCATTTGTAGAGTTCGATCCTAATTATGATCAATGGCAAGCAGGGGATAGAAGTAAGGGATACGCGGAAATCCCGAGCACCTCAGAGATGGAGAATGTACGATGTATAAAGATATCCCAGTTTATGTAGGTGATGAAGGGTGCAAAGAACTCGGAGGTCTCCCCAATTTTTCAGCCGGGATGCCACTGCCTGGGCTGAGTAGCAACAGTCTATCCAATAAGAAAGAACAGAATATATAAAAGTGAGGCAAACCATGAACCACAAACAAACACTATCAGCAGCAATCGTGTTGATCAGCACAATAGTAATCAGTGGAGCTTGCGCAGCTACCGCAACTACCACGGACCCAATCGGCGATTTCTCGTTCCCTGATATCACTGAACTCACCGCCACTGTAAGCGAAGGAAATCTCATCGTTACCATCACGTGCACAGACTCCCTCATCGATGAGCATATCGCTGGTGCGGTATTCATGGACACAGATCAAAATTATACCACCGGTTATCTTGATGATACCGGATCCGATTATGTATATCTATACGATGTCGTCGATATAGTTTATGCAGACCCTATCAAGACTGCAACCCTGAATGATGATACCATAGATCTAAATACCCTCAATGTAGCCGGGAACAAGATCACAATAACGATCCCGTTGGCGATGCTGGGTAATGACAACGGAGATATGGACATTTTTGTTGCCACGCATTCCCGATTTGCCAAAGCCCTCAATTTTGATCGTGCACCCGATTCTGGTGTGTTGAATACGCTCAACGACTCAGTCAGGATTCCACATCCCGGAAATTCGCTTGCGGGCGGGTCTATCGCGGATCTTGCAGGAGATTCGGAGTCTCCGGACATAACCGGTCTTGATGTGGATGTAGAGAACGGAGTCGTGAATATCGCGGTTACGTACAATCAGAATGTAAAACCCGGTGATTTATCGTACGGCGAGGATCTCACCGGATGGATCCTTATAGATGTGGATCAGAATCTTGCTACCGGTTTCACAAACACGGAACAGGCGCCACCTACATTCGGCATCGATTACCGGATTGAGTATGCCGTTGGCAAGGCAATAGGAACTGATGCCGGTATCACAAAGATCGACCATGAGTCCGATTTGACCAAATCCGGTGTCGCTACACAGACGATGGGCGTGCTGCTTGGTGTGCCATACAACGATGCCACTTTCAAGGTTGTAGCGAATCAGGTGTTTCTGGGTATCCCGCTTGGCTTGCTCGGGTGCGACGATGGAGATATGGATGTCACGATCGACTCGTTCACCGTGTTTGGATTACTGGATGGTGATATCGATAGTGCGCCGGATTTTGGAGGTGGTGCACTGGATACCAGCGACGGTTCCATCAAACCCCTGCTCAGTTGCACCGATCCCGCGGTGAGCATCACCGACCCGGTTGGTGACTCTTCGGGATTCGGACTTGATGGCGACGATCTAACCGGGGTTGATGTATGCTCTGCAGGAGACGTCCTGTTAGTTACGGTTGCTTACAGTAGCCTCAGTCTGGACGATGGGGCAGTTACAACGGTCGCGTTTGATACGGATCAGAATCCTGACAGTGTACCCGACTATTCCGTCATTTACTTCATGTATGAGGGTAACCTTGGCGCCAACATCGTCGGAAACTTTGGAGAGGGTCCTAATGTGAGAGATGCAACCCATCTGATAACAATGCTGGGGAATAAAATGTACTTAAGCATTCCCGCGGAGTTTTTGGGTATGACGCTTGGCGCGATGAATATACATGTCGAGACCGCAATTAGAACAGGTGACGAGGATCTAATCTACGATCGCGCACCTGATACCGGATTCATTTCGATGGGTATACGCCAGATGACAGGCGACCTCGATCTTGACGGCAAGATCACCTCTGCGGACGCGAGGATCACGCTCCGGATCGTGGTCAGCGGTGCACACAATCCTGCAGCCGATGTCAACGGCGCCGGGCAGGTCACATCCATCGACGCGCTCATGATCCTCAAGGCTGCGGCGGGAGAGGGGGGTCTGTGAGGGGAAAGAACGATAAGGACTGTAGAAGAATATGGATTCAGTGACATTCCGAAACACGAGATAAAATTACCGAAGGATCTAATTAATCTATTCGTATTTTGTGTTATGGATGTTGGAATAAAACATCTCAAAATTAATATTGAAATGGATGATGGATCTGTGAAGGAGATAAAATCAGTGGCGTCCATAATCAAAAATGGTATATATAGTTGAACATAAAGGTATTTGCGGTTCTGGCATATTATAGTGTGGCGTGGGTTGTGTTTCCGGGGTTTTACGCTTCAACGATCGCATCCATCAGTTAATTCGAGTAGCGTACCGCAATTCCGCTGACATTCTTCCCAGGCACACTCGTCAGAACACTCTTTTTGGTTATATATCTCTTTCACCCGCCTTTGTGCCAATACCGGGTCTTCTATCTCCTGCACCCGTTCATAACCTGCCATTGCAAGCCATCTATAGAATGGTTCAGCTTTTCGGGGAATTGACTGGATGCTCCTGAACAGGGATTTTGCGTTTGCGCAATCTGTTGTGGCAATGCTTGTCATCCGGTGGCTGCAATTTCAGTTGCGCCCAAATTGGGGGCAATCCAAATTTTTTGGATGCCCGGTCTTTGACGTTGCCCCGGTACTGTTTGGGCGTCGGGCGGTCTGATAGGGCGGAGACTTACGCCCCGACCGCACGAACATCGCTGCCCGCCATCCCGTCACAAACCGATACTTCCAGCCGCCCCTGCCGTCCATTCGTGCTGTGCATGCGCAGTCGCAGGCGAGCCGGGCGGCGGGAGCATCTGCGTCGTGGGCGGATGCGCCGCCGGTGGGTGCGTGGAAGTGCAGGCGGCGGGCGGTGGTGGATAGGGGAAGCATCGCCCTCGGTGATATGTGGTGCAACACAACAGGCGAACTATGATCGAGATGTCTCTATCTGCTCAACTTCTTCGCGAAAAATCCGGAACCGTTATCCTTATCATCCGGTGTTGCCTGTACCGCACGATGACATCATTATATAGGAGTTCCGCATCATCCGCGGCAGTTGGTGCTCCAAAACTTATGTAAAGCACGTCTCTGCCACGATCGTAATCTATATCCAGAGCCTCCACCGTTTTCACCTTTAACATCACTTCCATAACACATTCCTCCTGATCTTTTCGATCTTTGAAGTCATAAATGCTGTTATCACTTCCCCACCATCTTCATACATCACAACCATGTATTTAGCCTTGCCAAGCATCATCGGCTCCGACCTCACAGCGATATGTCTGCCAAATTTCCCCTGCACGACATAATCAGGAGATTCGACGGCAATACCGATCGTATTCGCCAAAGCGAAGTTCTTGAGTTCGGGATGCCGTTTCGCGATATGATCCGTTCCAGACCGGGTAAGTGCAACCATGTTGCCAGATATCGAACGAAAACTCATTGTCGCCACCAGATCACTCCAGCAATTCTTCGTCGCATTT
>DAOUXE010000107.1 GCA_030666765.1 Methanosarcinales archaeon | reverse complement strand
TTCAGTACGGGGTATACACATCCTTTCATCACCCTAGGCGTTTGCCCCATTCTCAAAAAGGTTTATGTGTACTATATCCAAAAACGTGTATAATAGCTAAAATAAGGGGAACTTGATGAGGTATACAAAACTCACAATCAAAGGTCTTAGAGGGATACGAGATCTGGAGATCAAAGATTTTCGGCGTGTTAATCTATTTGTGGGCGCGAATAATTGTGGTAAAACGACAATTTTAGAGAGTCTGTTCCTCCTCGCAGGACCGACCAACCCCCAGTTACCTCTAAAAATAAATAATTTTAGAAATTTTTACACGACTGATGAAAATTCGTGGGGCGTCTTCTTCAACGAACTCGATACCAGTTCGGATATTAAATTATCAGGCGAACTGGATAAACCGAAAGAAGTTAGAAATTTGCTGATCAAACCCAATATGATCACAATCGATAGCACAGATGGTTATACCGGATCAATGCCGGCGGTGAGCGGTCTGATTTTAGAATATTCTTTTGCAAACGGAATAAATAAGAAATCTGAAAAATTCATTGCCGATGTCACTGTAAAAGAGGGAGATGCGGAATTTAATATACCAAAAGATCATAAGGAAGAATTGAGAGGTGTGTTTATCAATGCAAAGACGCTGTTTCAGGATCTGGGTACAAGATTCAACAACATCCAGATAAGAAAACAGACCGATCGGATTGTTAAGATATTACGCCAGATAGAACCTTCATTGATTGATTTATCTCTGGGAACCGATGGAATTGTATACTGTGATGTTGGACTTGATCGATTGGTTCCGATAAATGTTATGGGGGATGGAATGTTCAGACTACTATCTATTATCTCGGCGATCTCAGACACACAGGATGGAATTGTTTTGATTGATGAAATAGAGAATGGATTCTATTATTCATCACAGGAACTCTTGTGGAATGCTATCTTTGAATCTGCAAAAGAGTTCAATGTTCAGATATTTGCCACGACCCATTCCATAGAGTGTGTCAAAGCTTTTAGTTCTTCTTATACCCAAACAGGCAAAAATAACGATGACGTGCGCCTGTACCGGATTGAGAGGAAGGACGGTGATTTCAGGGTGGTCAGTTACGATCATGACGTTCTTGAGGCGTCTCTTGACAGCGGTTGGGAGGTGCGTTGATGGAGTTGATGAAATCCATTCGTGAAAAGACGGTTTTAGCTGTCGAAGGGAAGGACGAAGTTAATTTTTTCGATGCTTTACTCCGGTATCTGGAAATCACTGGTTTTGAAATACGCGATGTTGGTGGAAAGTCTCGATTTAAAGACAAATTGCCTGCGCTGGTCAAAATGAGTGGTTTTTCAGATGTTGAGGCTCTTGCAGTGATTCGTGACGCTGATAAGGATGCAAATGCCGCGTTTGACAGTGTGAGATATGTCTTAACGAAAGAGGGTCTGGAGCCACCAGCCCGGATGAACTGGTTTTCAGACGGCAACCCTGTGATCGGAATATTCATCATGCCGGGTGATTCAGACCGCGGTATGTTGGAGGATCTATGTTTGAGAACGGTAAAAGACCATCCTGCGATGGAGTGTGTGGATATATTCGTCGATTGTGTAAGTGAATTGGCGGATCCTCCAAAAACACTGGAAAAAGCGAAAACACAAGCGTTTTTAGCTTCGATGCCAACGATTGTAAATTCCATAGGGCTTGGAGCTCAAAAAGGATACTGGAACTTTGATTCCAGTGAATTATCTGATCTGGTATCATTCATTGATAATTTAAGATAATATGAACCGAAAAGCACTGCATCTGATCAGCTACGGGCTCTACGTGGTCACATCGACAGATGGTGAAGCTATCAACGGTCAGATCGTAAATACGGTGATGCAGGTGGCATCCAGACCGCCTACGGTTGCGGTTGCCATAAACAAGGAGAACCTGACCTGCGACTACATACGAAAGAGCCGCGTCTTCGCGGCATCTGTTCTCGGGACGGACGCGCCCATGGAAGTAATCGGCAGATTCGGTTTCAGGTCAGGCAGGGACATCGATAAATTCGAGGGTATCCGCTATCGAACCGGCATCACCGGTGCACCTGTCGTGCTCGATCATGCTCTTGCTTATGTCGAGGTTGCGGTTGCGCAGGAGGTGGATGTGGGCACGCACGCCCTCTTCATTGGCGAGGTTGTTGATGCGGATATTCTTAGAGAGGGCGAGCCGATGACTTATGCATACTACCATCAGGTGAAAGGTGGAAAGACACCTGATAAAGCTACGGTTTATATCGGAGAGGAAGATTAACTGGAGAACTGATATCATGAACAAAGTAGAGATAACAGATGGCGTTTACTGGGTTGGCGCGATCGACTGGAACCTGCGAGATTTCCATGGATATGCCACACCAGGAGGTACGACATACAACGCATACATCGTCAAAGACTCAAAAACTGCGCTTGTCGATACCGTGAAAGCCGGATTCTTTGATGAACTGCGCAGCAGGGTAGAAGCGGTAACAGACCCGAGCACTATTGATTATGTGATCGTGAACCATGTTGAGCCGGATCACACGGGATCGCTCCCCCGCGTTATGGAGGTCGCCTGCGATGCAATCGTGATCGCAACCGAGAAAGGCGCGGAAGAACTGCCGATGTACTATGACTGCGACGGCTGGGAGATACAGACCGTAAAGACCGGGGACACGATCTCACTTGGGGCGAAGACGCTCTCGTTCGTCGAGACCCCGATGCTCCACTGGCCCGACAACATGGTTACGTATATCCCGGAGGATCGCCTGCTACTGTCAAACGATGCGTTCGGACAGCACATCGCAAGCAGCAAGCGGTACGCAGACGAGGTACCTGAGATACTTGAGGAGGCTGCCACGTACTATGCAAACATCCTGATGCCATTCTCGACGCTTATCACAAAGACCCTGCAGAAGATCGGTGAGATGGGGCTTGCGATCGATATGATTGCGCCAAGCCACGGCATGATCTGGCGCAATTCAGGCGTCGGCGACATTCTTGAAGCGTATCGCGGCTGGGGTTCAGCCGAGTCAAACGATACCGCAATCGTGGTCTACGATACCATGTGGGGCAGCACCGAGAAGATGGCGTCTGCGATTACACAGGGTATAATCGATGCCGGGTTTGAGGTTAAGGTGTACCACCTCAGGAAATCGGAATGGAGCAAGATTGTACGCGAGATTCTGGGGGCTAAGATCCTACTTGTTGGCTCACCCACAATCAATAACGGGATGTTTCCGAGCGTCGGAGGATTCTTGACATATCTTAGAGGACTCAGGCCAAAGGGCAAGGTCGGTTCCGCTTTCGGATCGTACGGCTGGGCGGGAGGCGCGGTCAAAGCGATTGCGGGCGAGCTTGAGAAGACCGGTGTTACGGTTGTCGATCCCCTATCTGTCAAATTTGTGCCGGGAGCAGACGATCTTACTGCATGCGCAGAGCTTGCAGGAAAGGTTGTGATGCAAGCAAGGCAGATTTGATTGGCTAGTATTGAACTATTTGCCACCAGACTGCCGCTTCACAACACCCGCAATATCGCTAATGCTCTCAAGAACTGTGATGCCCTGCATCCGTTTCAGCCGGTCAGCGTTCTCGATGTCCACATCCCGCATGTACAGGGTCATCGCATTCCTATCCGGCAGTATCGTCGTAACAGCACCCTCGTACTGGTCAGCAGGGTGGATGTAGATCGGTATTTTCGCTTTTGCCGCCTGAGCTACGCCGTTTGTGAGAAGAGAGTCGCGGGTCCCGTGCGCAATCTTTGCCGCGGTGTTCGCACTCACTGACATACCAGAAAGAGATCGAACTTACCAGTCTGGAGCTGCCTTGCAATGAACGGCGAGTTTGCGCCGTGTTCGACACCCACTTTCGGGAATAGCTCTTTCAGATCGTGCCAGAGATTGTACCACTTCATCACAAGTTCGCCGTTCTTTGAGAGCTAAACCTTGATATCCAGATCATAACGCTCTGAGAGGTCCTTCATGATAGCAAAGGCATTTTCGATCTGATCGCCGCATCCGGTGATCCCCCATGCGATTCTAAGCAGCCGCATCACCTCTCGATTCCTTAATCATTCCTGCAACCGAGATCAAGCGGTCGATAGTCCTGCGCATGCTCCTGATGCCGTCTGCATCCTCGCTGACGCCTTCTGCGCCCTTATCCTTTGACCAGAATGTACCTCCGAGATTCGCACCAAACGAGCCGCCACCAACAGGTATCATCTCGCTGATCACATAGAAATCGAGTATCGACCTGATCGCAAGTTCCTGCCCACCGATTCTGTCGCCGCCCACAGCCGCTGCAGCTCCCGCCTTGTTTCTGAGCGCAGCCGGATCTTTGGAAACGAGCGCACGGAACCGGTCGAGCATCGTCTTTGTCTGCCCGCTCAGGTTTCCCTGGTATACCGGCGTTCCTATGAGAACAGCGTCAGCCCAGAGGAGTTTCTCGTATATCTCCTCCATCCCGTCCTTCTGGATGCAGCCCTCACGTTTCCTGACGCAGAAGTCGCAGTGCGTACAGAAGCCGATCGTTCTCTTGTGAAGTGTTATGTACTCGGTTTGTGCTCCGTGTTTCTGGCTGGCATAGTCGAGCGCATCCTTGACCACCTGGTCGGTGGATGCGAGTCTCGGGCTTCCTGATATGCCGAGCAGGTTTATAGTTCTCATATTGGTCACCTTTTCAATTCCTTTGTACAATTAACATGCGTATGTCTGAACCCCATACCTTTGTAAAACCGCTGCGCATCAACACATCTTTTTCTCGTCGTAACTTCGATTGCGACGCAGCCCCACCTCTGCAGCCTCTTCGAGTCTTGATACGAGTTCTGCGCCGATACCTTTGCTGCGAACTGTTTCATGCACAACCAACTCCTGAATCCCCCCCTGCCAGTCCGACATGATGGAGCTGGGGTTCGATATGGAGACTTCCAAAACCAACAATATCTCCATCGCTCTCTGCAACATAATATGGCACGCTTTCGTAATGGAGATTCCTAACGAAGACCTCGTGAAACGCCTCCTGGTCGAGCGGAAATCCCATCAACGAGGTGATCAGATCATAAACCGCTCTTCCATCGGACCTAAAAGCCTTTCGAATGTGAATCATGCTTCAATATTCATCCGGATTCGCCTCAAACGTGGTTCTTTGCGTTCAGGCGCAACAAGTTGTGACATGTCTCGCTGTGGTAGCCAGGGTTCTCCTACGCCGCAGGCGGCGTAAACACCCGTGCCGATAGTTCCCGGTCGAGCATGAGGAGTCCGTTGCCGTCCCCTTCGACGATCTTTAACCGTGCGATGATATCGTTGTCGTTTCCCTCCTCTTCGATTTGTTCGGTTATGAACCACTGGAGGAAGATGTTTGTGGCGTGATCCTTTTCTGCA
>DAOUXE010000167.1 GCA_030666765.1 Methanosarcinales archaeon | reverse complement strand
TATTCACACAATTTTGGGTAAGTACTAGCAAAGTTATCTGATGGCTGCTATCAGCACCCATAAAGTCGATCACGCGTTCACACCTCTGCGACTCCACGCGTCACAAGCTCCTCGATCGCAGCCCGAAGCGTTTCTTCGTTGTCATACCGCGAGATGATACCATCCAGCAGGTCCACATCGAGATCCTTCATTCGAATGGCGAGCTTGATCATATTCGGGATTGCACGGACCACGTTATCAACGATCGTGACGGTTGCCGCCTTCGCAGTCCTTGAAAGTGGATTCAGATCTATTGCAATCACGGATTTGCCCATGTCTGCCAGCGCCTGACACCGATCCCCGTCCTCAAGTGGCACAAGCACCACATCCGCATCATAGATGCCACCTTTGCATACCCTCGATCTGGGATGATCTGGCGGGAGCGGGAGGAGTACTGTATCGGGATGCTCGCCACGCACGCCGGACGCGCCATACAGGCGCAGATGATCCGCAATCGCGCGTACGCGCTCTTCTGTCTTGTAAAAGAGATTTATCTCGATTACAGAGTTAAGAACCCTGCCAAGTTCGATGATCTCACCCGGAACAAGTGCTGCGACATTGCCGTTTACCGAGAGCACGGGACGGCTTGCAGCAAGAAGCATAGCGACTGCTGCTTCTTCCGAACGCATCGCCGATTCGGTTGTGCATTCGCCGAGCAGGTAGTCAAACGCCTCACCGCGTCCGTGTGCTATCAAGCCAGCCTGCGAGGTGATGCCTGTGCGGACGCCATCGGTCAGACGCTCTCTTATGCAGAGGGACTGGTATCTGGGATGAGTCTTTGGGAGGGTCATGTTTATACAATGTAGCATCTGAATAATAGATATTAACTGGAGACTGTCTAAAGGAGTTTGTACATGGATAAACCAAAGATATGCATAGTCACACAGACGCCCCTGCTCAGGTTTAAACTAAACTATGGCGAGCTACTCGACAAATACGGGGCGCTTCCGGATCCCGTGCCTTTTAACTACCTTGCAGAGGGGGTGGATTACGAGTTTTCCCCCGGTGGTGTTCCGAAGATGGTTTATCCGATGCAGAATCTGATGATCGAGAAGGGTTTGATAGATAGTGCGCACTGGATATCACTGAATACGATGGGACCGGAGCGCGTGCTCGTCAATGACCTTCTCATCCACAACATCACGCTCGAACACAGGTATGTCGCGCCATACGCCCGGCTTAAGGAGCGAATATGGGCAGAGACTCATGACATTGAGCGAAAATCTATTGGCGCAGTCGAGTTCTCTGCTTATGCACGGTACAACTGGCTCTGTGCAGATAAGATGTTCGAACTACTCCCGATCGATCTCTTTTATATTCACGATTTTCACCAGTTGCTCGTCGGGAATATGATTGGACTTGCAGCGCCAACGGTATTTCGGTGGCACATCCCGTTTAATCTGGACCACACATCCGGATATATCAGGCGGTTCATCATCCGGTGTGTCGAGTCCTTTGGAGGGATCATCGTAAGCTGCAAACGTGACCTCGAGGGCCTGATACGGGCTGGCTATCAAGGAAAGGCATACCAGACATATCCTTACATCAACCAGTACATGTGGACCGATCCGTCGGACGCGGAGTCTGACGATTTCTGCAAGCGATTCGGCGTAAACGAGGGGGATACACTTATTCTGGCCGTAGCAAGGATGGATCCGATAAAGGGGCAGGATATTGCAATCAAAGCACTCCAGCAAGTACCAAACGCAAAATTGATGCTTGTAGGGAACGGCAGTTTCACAAGCAGCGAGAAGGGCGGTCTGGCTCATCCGAAAGGATCTGATTGGAATATGCACCTGAAGAAACTTGTGAGCGATCTTGGGCTGGAGGATAGAGTTATATTTACAGGATTTATGCCGGATGACCTCTTGAAAGCAGCATACAAAAGATGCGATCTGCTGGTGTTCCCATCTCACACAGAGGGCTTTGGCCTGGTCGTGGTGGAAGCATGGATGTACCGAAAACCGGTTGTCGTGAGCACTGGTGCCGGCGTCTCGGAACTGGTAATGGATGGACTTAACGGGTACACATTCGAGCCCGGAGACGTCACTCTTCTGGCAGATAAGATTAATACAGTGTTGGCAAACCCGGATGATTCCAAATGCCTCGGGGAACGAGGTTACGAGACTGCTGCACAGTGTTATATAGAAGAGGGTGCAAGTGTGATATGGGACGTATGGAGCGAAGTCATAGCAGGATTTGAGCATTGAAATGGAGGAGGAAGATATGACAGATTTTACATTCTACAGGGCGCGATACCAGTTCGAACTTACAGGAAAGAAAGCAAGAGATCTTCCCGAGTTGCTTGCAGTCATAAAGGTGATCGATGAGAGTTCCATCTTCAACCATATTTATCATGCGCTCCTTGATTCACACTTCCTCCCAATTGGGTATCCAAACGATTTTGCATACTGGATCGCCGATGCGCTGCACGAACCTGTGCTTGCCGAGCGGCTTGCAGACCTTGACTTGCGTGAATTTCACAATATGGGGGCGCTTCGGAAGGAGATTATCCGCAGAATCGAGGAGTATATGGTAATGCATGATGTTAGCCGCAGGGCTGACGTAGGTCAAGAGTTTTACTTCATCAGGTGCATCAGTGTCACCTTCCCGACGAGATATGTGGTGACAAACATGAACGGGGCACTGGAAACCATAAAGGAGATCGATCTGGACTCAATATTCTACTATTTCATCGCAAGCAGGCTGCTTGGCGGGGAGCACTACAAGGAACTGTCGCGCTGGATACAGAGGAACGACAGCCACGAGTTGATGGAAAAGCTGGATAACTTATACCCTTACGGGTTTGCAAATATGGATGCCCTGAGAGCTGAGATCGTGAGGATCATTGAAAGGTATTTCTGGGAGAATATATGAACGAAACAAGATCGATCTGGGATTATGAGGATATCGTTGAGAGAGGGCTGCTCGAAGACCTTGAAATGCTTGCGGAACATATATCAGGCAGGGTTCTACACATCAACGCCACATACTCAGGCGGTGGTGTGGCAGAGATTCTAAGCAGTATGATCCCACTATTAAAGGGGCTTGGTGTCGAGACCGAATGGAACATAATAAGAGGGGATGACGAGTTTTTTTCTATCACAAAGACTTTTCACAATGTGCTTCATGGCAGGGTAAATGGTGCGGTCGAGGTTCCTGTAGCGCATGAGCCGGTCAGCGTGCTTGACGATCTTAAGAGCGAGATCGGAGAACTTACGCGAAGAAAGGAGATGTTCGAGACGTACCTGCACTGGAACAAGATCAATTCAGAGGAGATGGATCTCGATTCTGATTTTGTATTCATCCATGACCCCCAGCCGGCTGCACTGATCGATGTGAAGCAGAGAGGAAAGTGGATATGGAGGTGCCATATCGATGTATCGAACCCCGATCCGCTTGTCTGGAAATTTCTAAGTGAATCAATCTCAAAGTACGATGCATCGATCTTCTCGACACCGATGTTCGCCAGACCGGATCTCGGGATCAGGGAGTTTCTTGTGCCGCCTTCCATCGATCCGCTGAGCGACAAGAACATCGAACTCTCGCAGGGCGATATCGACAGAATCCTTGATAAATACGGAATCTGCACGGACAAACCGATCATAACGCAAGTATCAAGATTCGACCGGTTGAAGGATCTTCCTGGAGTGATAGATGCATATAAACTTGTGAAAAAGCGAGTCGACTGCCAGTTAATCCTCGCAGGAGGTGTAGCATCAGACGATCCCGAAGGTATGGGCGTCTATCGCGAGGTCATGGAGAAGGCAGATGGCGAAGATGACATACACGTGCTGCTTGGGTCCCCGCCGTTTTCCGATATCGAGATCAATGCGTTCCAGCGGGCATCGACCGTCATCATGCAGAAATCGTTGAAGGAAGGGTTCGGACTGGTGGTTTCGGAGGGACTCTGGAAAGGAAAGCCTGTAATCGGCGGAGCGACAGGAGGAATCCCACTTCAGATCGTCAACGACGTTACCGGATATCTTGCGCATTCGGTAGATGGCGCGGCATTCAAGATCGCAAATCTCCTGAAGAATCCGGAACTTGCCCGGAGACTCGGAGAGGCTGGAAAAGAGCATGTCAGGCACAATTTCCTGATAACAAGGCATCTCATGGATTATCTTCTCATTATACTCAGTCTTGAGAACCCGTCAGGAACTATCAGGTTGTAAAAAAAGTGTATGTGTTTAGTGCTCACCGAACAATAAAGTAGCAAAAGTACATGC
>DAOUXE010000184.1 GCA_030666765.1 Methanosarcinales archaeon | reverse complement strand
GAGACTTGTGGACGTGAACATCAGTCCTACGGATACTGGACGACCACAACCGCCACGACCACAACCGCAACCAAAAGAAACGAAGCGAGCATGACGATCCGATTCGCCTGAAGGATGTGGTGCGGCGATGGATCAGGATATTCGCGTCCGAGCACGTAATGACCCGGTTTCTTAAGCCGGCAACCAAGAGCGCCTGCAACCATCGCCATCGGGTATCCTGAGTTCGGGGACGCTGGAAGCGCGTGGTCACGCAGACAGACCCGTAACGCAGACCCCGGACTGAACCGGAAGGACGGCATAAGAATGAAGATAACAGACAACCTTGCCGGAATCCAGTTGGCGATGTCGTCTAACTTTGCAGATGCAAAACCGATCGCATAGAACCGCTCGTTTTTATATCCAACCATCGAGTCAAGCGTGTTCACTGCCTTATACACAAGAGCGCCCGGAAGCCCGAAGACTGCAAAATAGAGTACCGGCGAGAGGATGCTGTCCACGTAATTCTCAGCAGTAGATTCTATCGCTGCTGATGCGATTTTTGGCTCGTCAAGACCCCCTGCATCCCTGCTCACGAGTGATAGCAAGTCTTTTCGTGCACTCTTAATATCGTTTTCGAAAAGATCCCTGTAGATCAGGTTTGAAGAACTAACAAGCGACCGTATCGAGAACGTCGATTTCAAGAAATACGCCATCAAGACGATGCCTATGAGGCTGTGCCGCTCTGCCAGAAGGATTAACAGAACGCCTGTGGTAGCAGCGCACGATACGCATATCAACACCAGCACAAGTCCGCAGATTCTGTGGTACCTCTTATCGGTCCGCTCGCACCACCCTGTTATCCGGTAGATCAGAGTGCCGAGCCAGACCACAGGGTGGACAGTATTTGGCATCTCACCTGCTACCAGATCGATCGCGACTGCAAGAACCAGAACCAGTACTGGCATCGGCACTGGAACACCTACAACCTCCAGAACATCCATAAATACACTCCACCGTGCCGGCATATTAATGTGCCCGCGGATTCGATAAGGTGAACATGAACTTTGTGCACGCGAGTGATTTCCATCTTGGATATGTGCAGTACGGACTTCCCGAGCGGTTCAGGGACTTTGCACGCGCTTTCGATCGGGTTGTCGATTATACGATCCAGTCAGATGCGAAATTTCTATTAATTGCCGGAGATCTCTTTCATAAAAGGAATATCAATGCTCCAACGTACTTGCAGGCGTTTAAAATACTCACGAAGCTTGCGGATCGGGGAATTCCGGTGTATGTTATCGAAGGGAATCATGATCTTGCATACCAGAGAGATGTGAACAGCTGGCTACAAATTTTCGATGCACAGGGGCTCTTAAGGCTGATCAAACTCAAGCCAATGCCAGAATGCAGCGTCAAGCTGATGGGCGATTTCGTTGACGTGGATGGTGTACGAATCTTCGGGGTCAAATATCTCGGGTCACAGACGCGCAACGCGGTACCGGATATAGCGGGGGAGATCGAAAAGGTTAACGAAATAGCTGGTAAACCTGATTATACTATTCTCATGATGCACTTTGGCATAGAAGGGATACTCAATACATCCGGGATCGGGGAGTTATCCTATGATTCCCTAGTTCCTTTGCGTGACTCTGTGGATTATCTTGCGCTTGGGCATTATCACATACAATACGAGCATGATGGATGGATATTTAATGGGGGAAGCTGCGAAATGGTCTCGATGTCTGAACATAACAAGCCAAAAGGATTCTACCATGTAGTAGATGGTACGGCATTGTTTCAGAAGGCTGCGCCGCGTCCTGTCGAGCGATTCGGAATCGATGTTTCCGGAATACAGTCCATTTCCGATCTATATAGCAGCATTCGATCGGCGGTCGATGGCATTCCTCGAAGAGATGCAAAGCCGCTTGTTGAGATCTCGATACATGGCGAGCTTCTGTTTTCAAGGACTGATATATCCATCGAAAAGATAAGAGAAATTGTTTCAAGCAT
This sequence comes from Methanosarcinales archaeon, assembly GCA_030666765.1. GTDB lineage: Archaea > Halobacteriota > Methanosarcinia > Methanosarcinales > Methanogasteraceae > Methanogaster_A. Next base: position 1,934 of record DAOUXE010000184.1, on the reverse strand, counting down.
CCTTGATCCATTATGGACGAATGTAAAAATTACAGACACAAAAGAACCGCTCAGCTATTCCGTTGACGGTCCGACCAGACGAGATGTTATTGAGCGATCTGTAATTGAAGAGGTGGTCAAAGGTTCGCAGTACCGCAGTCATACGAACGATGTTGTGGATACAATCATCGAGGCAAAACAGCTTGCCATAACCGGGGTTGATTCACAGAGCATCTTTTACCGCCTGCAAGACTCGTATAATGCGGTTAAACGCAAGCACAAGGGACAGGCAGACCTGCCATTTAAGCGGGGGTGTGCGGATGTGGATTAATTCTATTGAACTTAAGAATATAAAATCGTATAAACATGCGATCATACCATTCGAACGCGGCATAAACGGCATAAGCGGGGAAAACGGTGCTGGAAAGACAACTATTCTTGAAAGCGTTGGATTTGCACTGTTCAATTACAGTCCTGTAAAACAGAACGTGAAAAAGCATTTTTTGCGAAAAGGTGCAAAGTCAGGAGAGGTAAGGGTCAACGTAATCGCATCAGATGGTCTTGAATACGTGATCGTGAAACCAATCAGCGGAGAGTACCGGGTTCTCTCCCAGATCGGGCAACTGGCAGTTGGAACGAGTGATGTTTTGGACTGGATCGCAGAAAATCTTTTTGATGACAAGATACGTCCACAGGAGCTAGCTTCTATATTCCAAAACACCGTAGGAGTCCCGCAGGGAACGTTCACATCAGCATTTCGTTTGACAGCAGCCCCCCGAAAAAAAGAGTTCGACCGCATTCTAAAGGTGGATGAGTACAGGACAGCGTTTGATAACTTAAGCGATGTCACAAAGATCGTCAAAAACAAGATCGATGACCTTGATAAGAGACATCATGAACTCAAAGGTAGTACAGCAAACTATGGTGAGTTGAAGGCGCGGTTTGGGCATGAAATGGGAAGGGTTTCAAAGATACAGGGGGAGATTGACGAACTCACGAAACATCTTGCGCAACTTGGGATTAAAAAAGACGATCTCGGCAAAAATAAGGAATCGATCGATTCCATAAGAATCGAGATTGAAAAACTGGAAAGGGACGTCAAAGATTTAGAGAAACACCTGGTCACTGCGAAAAAACAGCTTGAAGAAGCGATTGCTGCAGAGAAGGTACTTGAGGAGACGAAGGAGTTGAAAGAAGAATATCTCAAGTCTCAGAATAAATTGGGAGGTCTGGAGGGCGAGAAAAAGAAAAGAGACCGTCTCAATGAGCAGAGGCTAAAACAGGAAGGTAAGATAAAACAGATGGAATTGGAATTGGAAAAAAAGAAGACGCTATCAGAGGAACTGGAAAATCACAGAAAGAATTTATGCGAGATTGAGCCACTCGTAAAGGAGCAGAAGGAGATTGAAAGAGAGATAAAGAACGTAGAAGAGCAGATGCGGAAGATCGATTCTCTCCAGTCAGATATCAGCGATCTCAAGAAGAAGACGGTGCTATTTGAAACTCTGTCAAATGACCTCCGGAGACTTGAAGAGGCACGAAAAGAGATCGAACCGCTTGTTAAGGGGGCAGAAGAGCTTGGGCGCCAGAAACAGATGGTTGCCGTCAAAAAATCCGGGACACAGGAGCGGATAAAAAGTATTAGAAAGAACAAGAAGGAAATTGGGGATACAAATCAGTGCCCGATCCTGGAGGGGGTCAAATGTGCAGCAGTAACAAGTTTTTCAAATTATTTCGAGGAAAAACTGAATGTTAGTCAGGAAGAGCTGAACCGACTGAAGAATGAGCTTGCTGGAATTGAAAATGAGTTAAAAGGACTGAACGATCCTGAGAAACGACTGAATAAGAATAGTTCTGAGATCTCCCGGATAACAGGGCAGCTGTCACTGCTATCGGATGTGAAAGCCGGGTTGCAAGAACGCGATGCGAAGATGAAGGAGCACGACTCGATCTTC
>DAOUXE010000179.1 GCA_030666765.1 Methanosarcinales archaeon | reverse complement strand
GGGCTGTTTTTGTGGGGTTGCTTTTTCATGGCTGGACTTGTTGCTGGTAGTGGGGTGTGGGGAGATGGTGGTGTTGAGTGTTACTTTAATTAAGACTATTGCTATTTATATAGTGGGCAATATTTGATCTTTGTCTGGGTGCTGGCAATTTCTGGATGGGGTCCGGAATTTCCTTCATAATACCACCATCCTTTATACAGGTATTGATTAACTATGACACACCATACACTTCAAGCTATACCCTCTTATATATTACGCATAAAGATATACAGGATTGGTTTGCGCACCACAGAACTTCAAAAAAAGTGCACATCCGATAATATAGATGCCCATCTAATTCTTCTCAATTATTGAATCATCGTGCCTACAAAAATACCGATACGCCGTGATGATGAAAGGTAAGTTCATTTCAATTCGCCGAAATTCAGGTTATTAACATGTTATTTTCCAGCGAGCCCATAGCTATAGCACAATCACAAACGTACTCCCGCGCCCAACCTCGCTCTCAGCCTCGATGCTGCCGCCATGCCCTTCGATAATTCCTCTGCAGATCGCAAGCCCAAGGCCCGTGCCGCCAGCCTCGCGCGTCAATCCGGAATTCACCTGGTGGAATTTGTCGAATATTCGGTCCAGTTCGTCTGACGGGATTCCGATTCCTGTGTCGCTGACCCTGATCTCGGGATGCCTTGCTACCACCCTCACCTGAATACGAATCTCGCCTTTCTCAGTAAATTTAAGCGCGTTTCCGATGAGATTTACAAAAACCTGTACCAACCGGTCGCGATCTCCAGCGATCACAAGTGTTTCTCCTTCCAGATCGGTGTGAATGGAAATACCTTCCCTCTCTGCGATACCTCTCATGCTTCTGACCGATTCCCTGATGATGTTGTATAGATCTACAGGTTCAAGATTAAATTTCAGAGTCCCGGTCTCGATTCTCGATATATCAAGGAGATCGGTTACGAGCCTGTTCTGTCTCTCAATATTACGGTCAATGATCTCGAATAACTCGTCTCTCGTACGGATGTCTTTTTCTGAGCCGGAAAGCGGTCTCAGGACATCCATTGAAAGTTTTATCGCTGTGAGCGGCGTCTTCAGTTCATGTGATGCCATCGAGACGAACTCGGATTTTAGCCGGTCCAGTTCCTTTAATTTGGTGTTTGCAGACTCAAGTTTTATATTTGACTTTTTCAAGTCCTCTGTTGTCCTTTCGACCTCGTTCTCCAGCTCCCTGTTCCATCTGGAGAATATCAGAACGATGCTCCCACCTCCGGCAAGGATGATTGCGACGACGATTGCGATGAACAGGATCTGCTTTCTGTAGACCGAATGCACCAGCGCGCCCACATCGCTTGCAGGAACACTTGTGGCAACCGACCAGACGTGGTTATACCAGATGACGGGCGTGTATGCCACGATCCGCCACTCTCCGGAAGATTCGTCGAAATAATATCCAGTACCTTCCGTTTCCTGCATCTGCTCCGATAAAATTTCTGCGTATGACGAATCATTGGTACAGAAACTCCCGATATACTTTTTACCGATCATCTCCTTATGCGCGCTATCGTACAGGGATCGCCCTATCATGGTGATCATGTAGACCTGCCCATGCCCATCAGGAGTTATATCGGCGAGATACCGCTCAGAGAGTGTGGATATATCAATGGTTGCAAAGACGACTCCTTTGAATTCGCCGTCCGAATAGACCGGCACTCCGATGTGCGAACCGATCCCACCCTGAACCAGCAGCAGCGGGTTGGTGGTGTAGGTCTCTCCGGTCTCCCTGGCACGGTCGAATGATGCATTCTTCTTTGTTGCATAAAGATCGAGACCTATTGCCACATATTCTACCGGATAGCCGGTCACGATCACACCTTCGCTGTTCGCAAACCCGATCGATGAAATGCCTCTGGATCTACTATAAACTGTCATAAAATGCGATGTCATGTTCTCAGGAGACTCATCTGCAACTTCTTCTGCCAGTACCTCAATAAGAACAGTCCTCTCCTCAAGAAAGCCCTCGATTCCTACCGCCGCCTGTCGTGTGAGCAGCAATTGCTGCTGGGTGAACTGCTGTTGCACAATATTCCCCACTTCATGGTTGGTGACCTGTCCGAACCATGCTACCACAATGATGAGGATCGCGGCAACGGCAAGGGTGGCGAATTTTTTGTGGGACATAGGCAGGTACACCGGATACGGGCAGTAGAATATAGGCGGCTGGAATACCGACGGCTGGCTGTGTGCCATTTGGTAAGCCCCGCACCACCAGAGTGGTATCCATAACTCAAATGGGCCCGCTGAGATTCGAACTCAGGACCTCCGCCATGTCAAGGCGACGTCATAACCGACTAGACCACGAGCCCATGAGCCGTAGTGAATCATACGTGGATGGATAGCAATATAAACATTACGCGAACAAAACCAGACAATGGAATGCGAACTACGTGATGATGTGCTGACGGCAGGGAGTGATGCGGTCGAAGAGCTATATGATTGTGGATTCTACGGGCGAGTAAAGGGCGGAAAACTCGAACTGTCATTGATCGAGGGAGCTTATCTGCTTTCCCGCGGAAAGGTAGAAATATTTTCAGACAAAAAAGCTCTTGATTTCAAAGCGTTCTTTGAGATCGCATCAGAGCGTGTCAAGGACTTCGAACTCGGGTACATCGTCTTTAAGGACCTGCGCGAACGTGGGTACTATACGAAGATGAGCCCGATCGGATTTCGGATCTATCCAAGAGGCGGGCACCCCGGAAAGACACCGGCTCATGTCTTTGTCTATGTGATCTCGGAGCGGGCGCATCTTCCGCTGCAACGCGTGATCTCGGAACTTAACAAGGCAGAGAATGCAAGAAAACGGTTGATACTCGCGATAGTCGATGAAGAGAGTGATATAACATTTTATGAACTGAAGAGAATAATTATGTCCGGCGGGCAAGCCGAACCGGATGCCAGCGGCGCGGGAACGCCTGCGGCTGCAAGTCTGATCAACGACCGAACGATCGTCTGGGATCCTGCGATTGCCGATTTTCTCCACCAGAATTACTTTTTCGGAAAGAAACTCGATGAACTGCGCCTCCAATTATCATTAGTCGAGTCAGGATACCTCCTTTCCAGGCAGTGGATCCGGATCGAGAATAAGAACGCAGCCGAGTTCAATGAATACGCTGAAGGGGTCGAACCCGGATATGCGCTGAAATACCTGGTTTACTCGAACCTTCGGGACCGCGGATTCGTAGTCAAGACCGGATTTAAGTTCGGGACTCATTTTCGTGTCTATAAGAAATTTAAAACCGATACGCACTCAGAGTACCTTGTGCACACCATCGCGTCGGATTATACTTTCGCGCTGCCCGAACTCTCGTGCGCTGTGCGCATCGCAAACACCGTCCACAAGCGGATGATCTTTGGCTATCCCGATGATGGGGCAGGAGATGAAACCAGAGGGGTTGGATATGTCGAGATTGGCTGGATCAGATTATGACCTGATAGATTATGGTTGATATGATTGATATGGTTTGATGTGGCCGACATGACTAACCTGATAGACATGATAGGGATGATTCGGAACCGGGCGAAGGCGTGCAGAGCGCGCGTTGGAATCGGCATCGCAGATGGTACGGCGAGCAAGTTTGTGATCGCGGACATCGAGAGTGCACGTCGCTTCGCAGATGTTGTGCTGATCGGGGATGCGAAGGAGCTTTCTACAACCGGAACCGATCTTGAGATCATCCATTCGAATAAACCGGAAGTGGAACTGGTGGGGCGACTCGTAGACGGGCGGATCGATGCCGCTGTCCGCGGCACGCTTGGCGCCACAAGGACTCTTGGATGCCTGAAAAGTGCGCTTGGAGTTTCGAGACTGGATAGACTTGCTCTCCTCACAACAGCAGATGGCGTCCCGTTCTTCCTTGTGCCGGTCGGGATCGATGAAGGAAATTCGGTGGCAG
>DAOUXE010000087.1 GCA_030666765.1 Methanosarcinales archaeon | reverse complement strand
ACATGTATCGGTGCAGGGTTGCTCTCACGCACGATCATCTCGTGGTGCATAACGTCCGCGCCCAGATGTTCGAGATGCCGGATCTCCCAGTTACGGGAGATCTCAACGGTCTGCACCTTGCCGTAAGATGTGACGTGGCAGGCTGTGCAGTAGATCCTGTCCGTGTGCTTGTTGTACATCGACCCCTTGGAATGTGGTTCACTGCCATGACATCTTCTGTCGTCACAGGTGACCGGGAGATCGGTGTCATCGACACGTAGGTCCATGCCTCTGCCTGACACATGATGATCCACGAATGTGTGACAGTCCTGGCATGTCATGTTAGCACTCATGTGAACATCGAGGTCTCGTGAGACCTCGGCTGCACCCATAGAAAGTTCGAGATCGCCCCGTTTGTTGTTGTCGCCACCGCCCGCTGTTGCATGGCAGCGCAGGCACATCGCACGCGTGGGTATCATGACGTTTCGAGCCGCTGCGGTCGCATCGATCAATGGGTCAGGACCGGTCATGGTCTTCTTGTAGTTCGGCGCATGGCAGATCAGGCAGTCGATCTTCTCGATCGGACAGATCATCTTCTTAACTGCACAATCACATTCGCATTTGCAGCAGGTACCAGCTCCTGCGTGGCACTTTCCGCACATAGCTTCATTCGATTGGGTGCCCACGCAGAAATCATTCACGCCCAAGACTTTACCGGTCATGTTGCCCACCTTCCCAACGACGTGTGTCGCCTCGCCCCTCCAGGTATTATGGATGGACGTCAAGAAGTCCTCACCTTCCTTTTGATGACATGCAAGACAGGTCTCCGCACCAGTATACTCGCCGATCCCGGCGTGTGATCCGGTAGCTGCCGTTGCAGTCGTTGTGGTTGACAAGATCAGCAGGCAGAACAGCAGAACAATAGAGAACCTCGCCACTGCGGTACGATACAGGGGGGAGGCGGTCGCATTTTGCATATTCATTTCCTATCCCTCTTCATATAGATCGGTCTAATGCGCGATCTCACAGCACCCGCGTCTTCTCCTTTGGTCTTGGTGTCTTCACGACAAGAAAACGAAATACCGAGTCGCTTTCATTCAGCAGACGGTGTGGAACTCGTGCAGGACTCTCGATGAGCTGATCTGCCACAACCTCCTCTCGTTCGCCACCGATCTCAACGACGCCGCGTCCTTCAAGTATGTAGAAGAAGACGTCCACCGGGGTTGCGTGGAGTTTCAGCGCTTCCCCTGGCTGCAACATAATGTGCACTGCCTGGGAATGCTCGGTGTCATGAATCATCGACGCATGAACGCCATGCGGGTTTGGAGATACTGGTGCACTTATAGCGTCAACGATCTTCATCAGAGCACTCCTTTCGCAAACTCCTCGAACCCGACCCGGTCGATGAAGTCGCCAATCCGCTCCTTTGGCTTTGCATTCGAGGTGTAGTAGTCAAAGACGCTCTGCGCAACCTTCTTCGCATCGTCGATCGACTCGACGTAGGTCAGCTCCTGTGCAATTCTCGGCTTCTTGCCAGCCTCGCCTCCGACGACCACCTTGAAGCCTTTCTTGAATCCGAAGAATCCGAGGTCCTTGACCCAGGACTCGCCGCAGCAGTTCGGACAGCCGGATACGCCGATCTTGAACTTCGCGGGGAGGCTCATGCCGTGGTACGCGTCATGCAGAGCCATCCCGAGCCCGAGACTGTCTGCGATGCCTTTCTTACAGAAGGCAGTTCCCGGACAGATCTTGACGCTCCGGACGCATAGCCCGATTGCAGCACCCGGACTCATCTCGAGGTCCTTCCATGCGCTATCGATGTCTTCTTCCTTCAAGCCCACAATAACCATCCGCTGTGCGCTTGTTATCTTTATCGCGGCTGCACCGTACTTCTCGGAAACATCCGCAATCTTTCGCAGTGCATCAGGCGATACCACGCCTGCCGGAGTGTCAGGCGCTATCGCGTACGTCTCTCTGTCTCTCTGCACGACTGCTCCCTTCTCTGGTAGGTCGTTCTTCTTTTCATCAGCCATTCCTAACACCTCTGTTGCCACAATTTCGGCATTACTGTACACTTTGTCTGTTCAATTGTTGCTTTCATTTCTATCACCTATCAGGTATTACCATCCATGCGCATCAAATCGCATGAGAATTCCTTTCAGCCCTGCTTTATGCCGGGCTTCGTCTTTGGATGCTCGCTCAAAGAACCGGGCTGCATCGATGTTGCCTTCCGCTTCGGCTGCCTTTGCAGCGTCCGCTTTCTCGGTTTCAGCCATGGTCTCGCCTTTGAGCATCATCTCGAGGTTCGCCTTCGTGTCCTTGATCATGCCGAGTATCTCTGCAATATCTGCGGCATGCCATGCCTCATCCATCGCGAGCTGCCTGAAGTACATAGCTGCGGTGTGATGCCCTTCGCGCTCTGCCTGCTTTGACATCGCAAGGTAGAGCCCGACCTCTGTTGTCTCTCCCTTAAAATGTGCTTTGAGTTCGCTTTCTGTAGTCATTTATTAAGACCTCCAACACTGTTGTACGGTTACATAAACCACCAAATAGTTTACGGTTAGAGTGATGTGCATTGCGAGTATATAACATTATGGTGCGGAAATCGTCCACAAATCCCGGCAAAAGCACGAAGATCGATACGGTGATGCGCAATGATTTGTGAGGGGTTATGAAGATTATGGAAGTGTTGCACCGAAGCGTACACCAAAAAATTAGCCGCCTGGCATGTGCTCTGGTCAATCCACTCTGCGCATCACAAGAGAACCATCCCTCATCGGAACCGCCCGCATACTTTGCCGATGTGCCCACCCCCGCTTTCGTCAGTACTTGCAACGCGAATTGCCAAAGAGCCTCTTTTTCTTTTCAAGGGTAATTATAATTTCATTTCAGTTCTTTCAGGTATTTTTCCAGATCGGTGTAGTCGTTTTTCCGATTCAGCAAGCATACTATAATGATGTTAGGGGGTAATACCGCATAGATAAGTCTCATTTCATTGCTCCGGATGTTCAGCCTGACCCTGAACAGATTATGTACAGTTTTGGAATGTATCCTTTTAAACCTAAAGGGATTTGACGAAATCAGATCAATCTTCTTTTTTATCTGCTCTTTGGATTTCTTATCGAGATTTTCGATCTGTTCGATAAAAATTTCTGTGGCTACAAGTTCAAATTTCATTGTAGGGCTTTGATGATATCACCATGTTCCCTTATTTTGCCTTTCTCAATGGATGCCGACAATAGTTTTTCGATCAGATCAATCTCTTCACCGGAGAATGTTTCATCATATTTGTTATCCCTGAATATTTTATCCCTGATCGCTTCAAGAATAAATTCCTGAATATTCCTGTAACCATAATTATCGACATACTGTTCGGTAGCTGATTGTAATTTGGGGGGCAAACGTATATTTATCTGCGGATTTGCATGAGTCATAGATACCGATGTGTATCTATTGGTATTTAATGGTATCTTTTGCTTTTGTGTTTTCAAATTTCGGCGCTGCATTTAAATTTATGCGCCAATCAGCGCACCCACCATGCCTTCTCAGGAGTAAACTCCCCTATACGCAGGGGTTTTGTCTTGGAGTAGGACTTGTACCCTTCAGGGTGTGGATGTTCATAATACCAGACCTCTTTTGTAGGCTCTCCTTTAGTGAAAAAAAGCAAGTTGGTCTTGATACTCGTGTATGGACTGAATACCCCATTAGGCAAGCGCACAATAGTATGCAGGTTGCACTTCTCAAGCAACTCCTCCTTGATGCGGATCTTTACACCCTCGCCAAACAGTGTCCCGTCAGGCAGGACAATGGCACCGCGCCCGCCATCCTTTAGCAGATGCACGATAAGCACAAGGAAAAGGTCAGCAGTCTCTCTCGTGCGATAAGCTGCCGGGAAGTTGGATTCGATGCCATCTTCCTCCATCCCGCCAAAAGGCGGATTGGTGACAATGACATCCAACCGCTCCTTAAGCCCGTAATCACGCAGAGGTCGTGCAAGGGTGTTATCATGCCGGATTTGCGAAGGGTCTTCGATTAGGTGCAGAAGCATGTTTGTGACACAGAGAAGATGTGGAAGGGGCTTTTTCTCCACACCGGGGATTGACTTTTGAAGTATTACTTCATCTTCGATGCTGTTCACATAGTTTTCGCGCACATGGTCAATGGTCGCAGTCAGAAAACCACCCGTCCCACAGGCAGGGTCAAGCATCTTTTCGCCAAGCTTCGGGTCAACCATGTCCACCATGAACTGGGTAACTGCACGGGGCGTGTAAAACTCCCCTGCATTACCTGCGCTTTGGAGGTCTTTTAGGATTTGTTCGTAGATGTCCCCAAAAAGGTTCATGTCATCAGTTTTATTGAAATTGATCTCGTTTATCTTATTGATGACCTGTCGCATGAGCGTGCCGGATTTCATGTAGTTGTATGCATCCTCAAACACGCTGCGGACTACAAAACCGCGCCGATCCCCCTCAACAGCAAGAGACAAATCCTTTAGCGTCTTGAACAGGTCATCATTCACAAAATCCAGCAATTCATCGCCAGTAATGCCCTCCGGGTCAGCCGCCCAATTGCACCAGCGCAGCCGCTCAGGAATTGGCGATACGTAACCATCATCCATCAACTCGTATTCTTTTTCGCGATCATCGAAAATCTTTAGAAAAATCATCCACACAAGCTGGCTGATACGCTGGGCGTCGCCATCCACGCCAGCATCCTTTCTCATTATATCCTGAATCGTTTTGATGGTAGTGCTGATAGACATTGTTTCATTCCTTTTTCGCAATTGACGAGTTATAAGAATTAAGCCTCTGCCATATATATCTGTGCCGCCAGTCCCCGAACCGCTGCAAGGTAATTATCTTTTCCTCCAAAGAGGTCAACAATCTCAATCGGAGTGCCAAGTTGATTAATGGGTTGTATCCTGAGTGCATCCATGCTCTCGATATTCTCAATACCCTCATCCGCACACTTATCCAGCAGCGCATCAAGAACAGCGCGGGCACGCTCGCCGTACTCTGTGAAGTAGTTACTTTTACGAACCTGTTTAGCCCGCTCCTATCGGCTGAGAGACGGTTGATCAAATGCTACGTGGCAGATCAGGTCAAACGGGTCATAGTCCTTTCCCACATGTTTTTCCAATTCTTCAAACATCACGCCATGTTCTTCAAGTTCCCTGATGACTGCTAACTTTTGTTCTGCCACACCCCAGTAATTAAGAAAAGAGTCAAGTGAAGTGAAATCCTTGAGCACGGTTTTGCGGGTGTAATCCTTGAGTGATTCTGTAATCAATTTACCATCTTTGCCGTAATACTGCACACGCTCGGCAACGACCCACACATCCACGTCACCCACCACATATGTTATCCCAGGGTCAGGATGTTTGTCATGCTGAACAGTGGGTCTGGTAGCCTCTGGCTCGTAGGTTTCTATCGGAGGACCATCAAAATCGGGATCAGCAAACAGCTCAGTGGCTTTTTTGAAATCCATAATGGTGAAGAAATATTTATCAAAATCCTCATTGATGCGCGTCCCCCTGCCGATGATCTGTTTAAACTGGGACATTGACTGGATACGCTGATCAAGAACTATGAGCTTACAAGTCTGCACATCAACCCCCACTGCTAATAGTTTGGATGTGGGGTGATGAAAACTCTCCATATTCGGGTGAGTTCCACATCCTAAAACCTTGCCATTTTTGTTCCTTTTTGTCACCCCGTCCACAATGGACAATAGATAAGTGCCGCCTGGATTACGCCGCGTTTCTTAAACATCGATAGGGGACCACCTTTTGAATTTTTTTTGTTGGTTTTGACGTTTT
>DAOUXE010000194.1 GCA_030666765.1 Methanosarcinales archaeon | reverse complement strand
TTCGCTGTATTATAATTAATATCTAACTTTTGGGCAAGTTTTTTTGGGGTAACCTCTTCGGAGGGGTGTTCATGGAAATAGTTCCACACGAGATCTGATTTATTAAATGGTTCGTTACCATACATATTGCAATATTGCAATTTTACTTCCTATTATTTAAAGCTACCTCTTCAGCCAATAACACACCCGACAGAAAGTAAAAAGCCGCACCACGCTTCGCACCACATTCATCCCACACCGGTCCGCGCTTACACCAACGCGTGACCCAATCCATGATGCCTCACTATTCAGAGCGAGGTCTGTGACTTCGGGCATCTACGCCAGCCGCAGTCCCTCTCATGATCGCGCCAAGTCGGCTGGAGGCTAGCTGGTCTGATATCAAGCGCTGTAACAGTGCCCGACGACGCCCCGGTGAGACTGCCTCTCGAGTGCAGGGAATGGTGACTTAATTCCAATATTCACACATATATATGTCAGTTTCACAATTATGGATACACCAATCAAGATCACCCATCACAAACGCTCGCCCAATATCAACACTTCTATGGCGTCCACATGGCGCATAGCTGTTTTGGAATTTTGATAAACAGTTGATGACGTCTGAAGCGTCGTCTTTTGATACTGTATCGATATCAAAGTTTTCAATTAACGACTCGATAAATTCTTTCTGTCTTTCAGTAACACGTTGTTCATTGTCGGTCATTCATCATCAACTCCTTTGTTTTCTATAATTATGCACGTGATAACCGTCATCATACCTCGTAATTTACAACGGAGTTCATGACTTCGAGCACCTACACCAGCCGCAGTTTCCATGTAATCGCACCCACTCGGTCGGAACGGGCATGTTTCGCAAAGATGCTCAAAACCGCCCGAAGCCCCGAAAGAGCAGTGTGGATGAGGTGCGGCATCAGAACAGTTGCAGATACCGATCCAGTTCCCACTGGTGCACCTGAACCCGGTACTCCTCCCATTCCGCAGCAGCAACTCGCATGAACGCTGTGTACACGTGCTCGCCAAGAGCCGACCGCACCACCGCATCCGATTCCAGGTAATCGAGTGCAAGACTGAGGCTTGTCGGAAGCGTATCGATGCCAGCATCGGCTATCTCATTGAAATCCATCTCGTAGATATTATCTTCGATCGGTTCACCAGGATCGATCCTATTCCGTACCCCATCAAGCCCGGATGCCAGTATGGCTGCAAACGCAAGGTACGGGTTGCACGAGGGGTCAGGGGATCTGAGTTCGATTCTTGTTCCGCTTCCGCGCGCTGCCGGCACCCGGATCAGCGAACTCCGGTTCGCCCATGACCATGTGACATAGACCGGTGCCTCGTATCCGGATACGAGCCGTTTGTATGAATTGACGAGTGGATTTGTGATCGCGGTTATTGCCTTGATGTGTGTGAGTAATCCGCCGATGAAATATCTTGCAGTATCACTGATCCCGTGGTCGCCATCAGGATCGAAGAAGACATTTTCATTATTTTTATTAAATAAGGATGTATTTATATGCATACCAGTCCCACTGGTTCCGAAGACCGGCTTTGGCATGAACGTGGCATGGAGATTCTTGTTCGTTGCGATCGTTTTGGTTACGTACTTGAAGGTGACCACCCTGTCAGCAGTTGTCAGTGCATCGCTGTACTTGAAATCGATCTCATGTTGCCCACAGGCAACCTCGTGATGCGACGCTTCTATCTCAAAATCCATCTCTTCAAGTGCGATCACGATATCCCTGCGAATATCCTCTGCAAGATCAACCGGTGGAAAATCGAAATATCCGCCCGAATCATGAGGTGTGGTTGTCGGTATGCCATCTTCTTTTTCGAAGAGGAAGAACTCCAGTTCGGGACCCGTATTCATAACATACCCCATCTTCTCTGCTTCCGCAATCGCCGTTGTGAGCGCGTATCGCGGGCAACCCTTAAATGGCGCACCATCAGGCAAACAGACATTACACACGATTCCGGCAATCTCATTTTCATCTGCCTTCCACGGAAGAATCCGAAACGTATCCGGATCCGGCTTTAACACCATGTCCGATTCCTGTATCCTTGCAAACCCCTCGATGGATGATCCGTCGAAGGATATCCCGACATCGAGTGCTTTCCCCATCTGTGCAGCCGGTATCGCGACATTTTTCACGATTCCAAGAACATCGACAAACTGGAGCCTAATGAATTTTATATTATTATCAGCAATCATTCCCAGTACATCTTCATTGGCGGTCATCACATCATATTATGAACCGCGGCACCTATAAACTTGCGCTGAATGGAGAGGATTTTTTATTATCTTCTGAAATTTGGGTTTTGGAAAAATCATATAGAACACAGTGGTCACTTGAAAGAGTGTAAGCGATGTGTTGAACCTTTCCAGTTAATCTTCTTTGCCACAAACCCGACATTCGCCAAGAAGTGATTAAAAATCCGGAATAGGGGCGGAACAACCCGGATAGGTGTTATGGAAACAGCCACGCTTAAACCGCATCCGGTAGTTATTCGGGCATGGTAGCGAGCGTTTTTCGATCTTGGTAGTTAATCACATAAGAGCTGATGCGCTTATCGCATTCTCTCTGTAAATATTCGCTTAATATCTTTTGCAAGCACAACATCACCTTTATTTTTCTTAAATCCTCTTTTATACGTCTTAATTCGCACTATCCTTGCGTTTTTCCAGCCAATCTTCTCGATAGCACCAACCGTATACTCATGATCCCCAAACACTTGCATACGAATCGACTCAGTCTTGGTACCGTCGTGGATTGCAATCTTCACAGTCACCTCATCGATCGCCCGCGCCCAGATCGTATCAATCTCGGCAGCAGTCGCTACTACCGTCCGCCTACCGTCAGACTCGACCGAGGCGACCTCTACCAGATACACCTCGTCTGCTGCCGGATCGTCCACGAGCAGTTCATCACCTACGTAGACCTCATGGTCAACTGGCAGTTCGATCGTGCAGCGTTCCGAATCTTCCCCCCTGCTCACGATGGTCCTGACGCTTGCGGTTTGTACTGGCTTGGATATGACTGTGTGTACGCTTCCACAGTCATCGCATCGTACAAGCACCTCGGATCCGCGCTGCTTTATTATATGGTGCAGCCGTGGCTCTTCTGGCGAGCAGGTCAGACAGGTGGTTGTAATCTGCAGATCACTTCTGGTTTTCATCGGGTGTCATCTTCTTCCCAATCCCTGATGAATGTCGCTATACAAACATCTGAAAAATTTCTGCCGATACTCTTTAATACCACCACCGCTGAATCTGTCATGCACTGCCCGGGTGGCCTAGTCGGGAGGGCGCCAGACTCATAGGGAAACTATCCCAGTGCGCCAAAATCCTGAGACATCTGGAGATCACGGGATCGAAACCCGTCCCGGGCATTCTGCGAAAGGGGCTGCGATCATCCGAAGACCTCTTTAATCCCCTTGTCGATCTCCTCTCCTCTGTCACATCATCACATACATCATCACGGCATAATCGAATTATCTAGTGATAGAATAGGGTATCCCCATCCCAAAAGATTTTTAACTCTGGGAGGGAATATATATATATATATTGGCTATACACTGATAATTCTATACTGTATACTATTACACTTTACGCACGTGGGCATACTCGATGTGTGTTTGGTTAAGCACCCGGCACTGTTCAAAATCTAGTGATAGCCGAACATTATACCTCAGTCTCACATCATTTTCACCATGTTGCAGGTGGTAAAACCATTTCATGACGGGTTTCATATCGGCTTTCCATCATAATCCGCGCACC
>DAOUXE010000124.1 GCA_030666765.1 Methanosarcinales archaeon | reverse complement strand
TCATCCCGGATCGAGAGAAAGACCGTGCCCTTCATAGGAAGCCTGTTATCGGCGGCAAGCTGCGCCTTATAGTACGCGGTCCCGAAGTCGTGATCCATTCCCATCACCTCGCCAGTGGATCTCATCTCAGGACCGAGTATCGGATCGGCTCCCGGCAGCTTATCAAACGGCAGCAGGACTTCTTTTACAGAGACGCATGAAGGCGCAGGTTCGTCCACGTATCCGAGTTCCTGAAGTGTCCTTCCGCTGATCACCTTTGCAGCGATCTTCGCAAGCGGGATCCCTACTGCCTTTGAGACGAATGGAATCGTGCGGGACGATCTCGGGTTTGCTTCGAGCATGTACACAACGCCTCCTTTCTCTGCGAGCTGGAGGTTTATCAGCCCACGCACATTCAGGGCAAGCGCAATACGCTTCACATAGTCGCGAACCAGATCCATTACATCAGGAGAGAGAGACTGCGGTGGGATCACACACGCTGAGTCGCCTGAATGGATTCCTGCCTCCTCGATGTGCTCCATGACCGCGCCGATCAGAACATCCTCACCGTCGCAGACCGCATCACAGTCAATCTCAACAGCACCTTCGAGAAAGTCATCGATCAAGACCGGATGATCCGGCGATACCTTAACAGCCTCCCGCATGTACCTGTCAAGATCACCGGAGTCGTACACAATCTCCATTGCTCTCCCGCCAAGAACATACGAGGGGCGCACGAGCACAGGATAGCCAATCCCATCGGATGCGGCGCGTGCTTCTTCTTTTGAGGTCGCATAGCCCGCTTCCGGCTGCGGGATCCCAAGACCTGTGAGGAGCTGGTTGAACCGTTTTCGGTCCTCTGCAAGGTCCATGTCACCGGGTGAGGTTCCGAGAATTACGGTATCGAGGTCAGGGCGGCGTGCAAGCTCCTTTGCAAGCGGGATTGCGAGGTTGACAGAGGTCTGTCCGCCGAACTGGACGCAGACGCCATAAGGGCGCTCGCGTTCGATGATGTTCATCACGTCTTCGAGGGTTAATGGCTCAAAGAATAACTTGTCAGATGTGTCAAAATCAGTGGAAACGGTTTCAGGATTGTTGTTAACGATATGTGTCTCGATTCCTTCCTCCCGAAGCGACATAACCGCATGGACCGTGCAGTAATCGAACTCGATCCCTTGCCCAATCCTGATCGGACCAGCTCCTAAAATTAGCACCTTCTTTCTTGATGTGGGATTTATTTCACACTCGTCCTCGTAGCAGGAGTAGTAATATGGCGTCTTTGCCACAAACTCTGCCGCACATGTGTCCACCATCTTGTAGGCTGGCATAATTCCCTGATCATGCCTCTGGTCTGTTACCGCCTCCCGCGTAACGCCTGCGAGTTCCGCGATCCGTTCATCTGTTAGCCCGATCCTCTTTGCGTCGCGGAGAAGAACCTTATCCAAACTCAAGCCCGGTTTGATGCGGTCCTCGATTTCGATTATGTTCTTCAGTTTCTGCAGGAAGAACGGGTCGATCGATGTCAGATCGGATATCTCCTCGCTGGAAAACCCGGTGCGTAGCGCATGATATACCACGAAGAGACGCTGGTCTGTCGGGGTTTTGAGAAGTTCTCTGATCCGATCAGGTGTCCACTCATCCATAATTGTTCCGGTTCCGGTTCCAGTGTCTCCGAAACTCATATCGATGTCAAGCGAACGCACAGCTTTGAGGAGAGCCTCCTCGATGGTGCGCCCGATCGCCATCACCTCGCCTGTGCTCTTCATCGCGGTTGTGAGCGTGTTATCCGCTGTTACGAACTTGTCAAATGGCCATCTCGGAATCTTTGCGACCACATAATCAATAGCCGGCTCAAACGACGCGGGAGTCTCGCCTGTGACATCATTCCTGATCTCATCAAGATTAAGCCCGATCGCAATCTTCGCAGCGACCCGTGCGGTCGGATAGCCGGTCGCCTTCGATGCGAGCGCTGACGACCTTGAGACCCGGGGGTTCACTTCGACAACTATGTACTTTCCGTCTTTCACCGCAAACTGGATGTTGCAGCCGCCCTCAATACCTAAGAAACGTATGATGTTTATCGCAGCGCTCCGAAGCATCTGGTGATCGTTATCAGAAAGTGTCTGAGATGGGGTTACCACGATCGACTCGCCGGTGTGGATGCCCATCGGATCGAAGTTCTCCATGTTGCAGATCGTGATGCAGGTGTCGCCCGAATCCCGCATCACCTCGTACTCAAACTCCTTCCAGCCAAGCACGCTCTCCTCCACAAGAACCTGATTGATCCGCGACCGCTTGAGTCCAAGTTCGCAGATTCTGCAGAGATCATCGCGGGTGTACGCGATCCCGCCGCCGGCACCGCCAAGCGTGTATGCGGGGCGGACGATTAAGGGGAGTCCAAGCGTTGGGATCAGTGCAAGAGCGTCCTTAATTGTCGAGACCGCCTGGCTCCTCGGGACCGGCTCGCCAATCTCTTCCATCGCCTGCTTGAAGAGTTCCCGGTCTTCGGTGTCATAGATCGCCTTCAAGGGAGTTCCAAGAAGTTTTACGTTGTATTTATCGAGTGCGCCACTCTCTGCAAGTTCGGTTGTGAGATTAAGCCCAGTCTGTCCGCCAAATCCGGCGATTAATCCGTCAGGTCGCTCAATCTCTATGATCTTCTCGATTACCTCGGGTGTTAGCGGCTCGATGTAGACTGCATCAGCAGTCTCTGGGTCGGTCATGATCGTTGCTGGGTTTGAGTTTACGAGAACTACGGATATTCCTTCCTCAGCAAGGGACTGGCACGCTTGACTGCCTGAGAAATCGAATTCTGCTGCCTGTCCGATCAGGATCGGACCTGAGCCTATGAGAAGGATTTTCTTGATGTGTGGGTTTCTTGGCATGGGTAGTCACTCACTTTCGAAGAGGGGGGTTTGTATAGTTTGTGGGATGCCAGACCACTCCTTTAATCTCAAAGCAATTAATTCCATCGTCTTATGATGTGTTTTGAATTTCTCAGTGGCTATATACCTACCATCTTTAAACTCGAGATACAGAGAAAGATGATTCTGGATCAGGTCTTCCATTGCATTATTTACTTTGGATATTAGCTGACTTCTCACAGCAGGTCGTATCTTGTTAGATAGTCTTTCCAATCCGTCGTCCACCAATTGCACCGGCGTCTTTCCATCGCTATCCGGATCAAATATCTGCATGACCATTTCAATCAACCCTCTGCGAATCTCTTTCCATTTTCCTGCCATTTCTGGGATTATGGCGATGGGTATCTCAGGAAGTCTTCTTAAATCCATACCTTCTGCCTTGATTAATTCATCTTTCAGACGTTGATTGTGGAGATCCTCTTCTTTTTCTATTTTGAGAATATTATCTACGGTAATCTGGCAATACGGGCCATCATCAACAGTATCTGATAATCGGCTTGTCATAACGTCGGGTTCACCGTCATGGACAGAAAGTCCATACTGGCTAAGGTCGCGAGGGTCTACCGATCTGTATCGATCAAGTTTCGGTTCCTTGGACTTTGGTTGAGTTGTCAACTCCAATATCAGCCATCCGGTTTCACAACTTGCCACTATATCAGGTTCCAAACTTTCGCCCTGCTCAGAAGATAGAAAGAGCGGTTCTACATTATATCTGAATCCGGCAGCTTTGAAAGGTCCCACAAAACCGGGTCGGTTGTACTCGTAGAACAATTGGATCGTGTTACGCCACAAGACTATCCGAGCATCCGGTTCAGGCAAAGATTTCCACTCCGTCATGAAATATGGACGTTCTTCCAGCGTTATCCTCTCCCTGGATGGTTGCGATTCGAGGTGCTGCATTGACACAGCCTTTGCCCGGGATTGTGAGATATGCAAAGTCCGGACCAACATCCAGCAAAACACGGTCCCACGTATGCAGATCCACGCCCCTGAACCTTCTAAAATCGGATTCGGCTTCGGTCTCCACCAGCCACAGTTTCATTTCACCAGTGCCTTTCGCAACAGTATTTGAAAAAGCATCCAGATCGACCCCCTGACTGAAATCGATCTCAAAAGCACATAAGGTCGTGTCACGAAGTTCGGTTGCATCGGAGATGGCATCATCATACCGATTCGCCATCTCGGAGATGGACAACAGAACCTCATCAACATCTATTGCTCTGTTGATGGTGGCTTTCCCGTTGCTGTACCATTCTGCAGAGATCGCAACAGAACCGTTTCTTCTTTTCTGCCACCTTGCGCTATAAATAGCAAATCTCTCCTTTGCTTTCTCAATAACTTCATCCAGACCAACGATATATCGGTTTGCTCCGTACCATGCTTTGAGACTGAACTTGCCTGCCTCTTCTTCAGGATAAAGACCATCAGAGAACCTGAGTCCCAGACCACTTTGACTCCAGTGTTCCATACCATCCCAGTGCAACAGTTGTTTTCTGGATAGCCAGCATCTATCAAGTCCCTTTCTGCTTTCAACCCAGTTATTGATGGCCAGATCCGATTCGGATGCATCCAGTATACTGTAGATTACCCACACTCGTTCTCTAGTACCATCCAGAAACAACGTGTTTGGATGATTTTCATCCCGGTTCCCATACCAACCAGTCGAATCAAGTCCTCGCCATTTCCCGATAGGGCAACCTGCACCAACTATACTCTGATTACTCTCTATCAGGTATGCTTTTAGCTGGGTTGAGTAGGTCGTCCCAAACGCCTCTAACGACTCTTCGTTATTCTCAAATCCTGCTTGTAGTCTTCCCTTCAAATCGCCAATGGTCGTTATTTCGCGCATATCACTTTCACCGCATGTCAGTGGTTCGGATCATCAGACCTGTCGGTTCTATACCTGTCGGTTCTATCTATTCATATATGTTTCCGGCGTAATCCCATTCTCTATCGGGAGTGGCTCGATGTAGACGGCATCAGCGGTATCGGGATCAGTCATGATCGTTGCCGGGTTTGAGTTCACGAGAACTACGGATATGCCCATCCTCAGCAAGGGATTGGCACTCCTGACTGCCTGAGAAATCGAATTCCGTTGCCTGTCCGATCAGGATCGGACCTGATCCTATGAGGAGGATTTTCTTGATGTGGGGGTCTATGGGCATGGGTGGTCACTTGGGTTTGGTTTGGGTGCGTGAGTGCAAAAGATTGTCTATTTGAGGGGGTGATGTATGGATCAGGTGTGGCAGCTCTGCACCCCGCCATCCCGCAGATACTCTTTCACCTCGCAAACCGCGTATCCCCGAAGTGAAAG
>DAOUXE010000153.1 GCA_030666765.1 Methanosarcinales archaeon | reverse complement strand
AGGTTTTGGGATGTGGAACTCACCCGAATATGGAGAGTTTTCATCACCCCAGGCGGGGACTCGTTGAAGAGACGCAGCCCCTGCGCAATGCCGAACAGGACGTCGCAAAGGTAAAGGTAAAATACTGTCACGTACATAATTGGTGATGTGGGAGATATGACTTGGGCATTATAAACAGACAAATTGCAACGCCTGTGAAACCGGGGCACTCACAGGGATATGAATCACCAATAGTGATGCTAGTATCGATATTGGTCATTTGTGTACTGGCGGTTCCGGCATCCGCAATCAATTTCAACACACCGGAATCAACAGTGGCAGAGGTTATGGCAGATCCGGAGTATTACGACGGCACGATCACGATCGGAACGATTGCTATCGTTGGAACGCTCACAAACATTTCTTGCGATGTGTGCATCAGCAAAGGAGAACAGAGTATCGCAGTTGGCACAAGGGACCGGTCGATGTTTGAGGGGTTCGAGGAGGGCGATACAGTGAAGATGATCGGGATTTTCTATTACAAACGGGTCGGAGGAAGCGTCTTTGACCCGGAATGTGTCATTCACTGGCCCATCGCCAACTCCAAAACAGTCTCGGTTCCGGAACTGATGGAAAACCCGCAAGCATACAACGGCAGGAAGATAACCGTAATCGGCAACCTCACCGACGTCAGGGAGTCCGGTATGGGCTACCGGATGAATGTCGAGGATGGTGGATGGCATCTCGATATCAAGTTTTATGGTAGAACCCTGCTTGAGGCTGGAACCGTGGTTAAGGCTACCGGAATATTCATCGGGGGCACAATGCATGCGGATGCCGTTGCAAAGCGCGAAACGCTGCCGTTCGGCATCGCAATTCCGGGATTCTCAGGGCTGCTTGCAGCAGGCATGCTTGCATTTGCTTTTGTCGTTGTTGCCAGCCGCACAACCTCAAAGAGATGATTCCGGGGCGTAAAGCACGATTTAGCAGGTACATCAGTTTATGCGGATATCAACGACGACTGTTTGGTCAACCTCCCTTGATGCTATCGCAATCCTCAATGCCGCGATATCCATATAATCATAGAATTCACGAATTATTGTTCTTTGGAGGAATGGCATCATCGTAACGCGTGGGGGTAGGGGTGGTCGCGTGGGCTGAAGGGTTTTGGGGGGGGGTGGATCGAATAACGGAAATTGCTGGCAGGTGGCTGAACTTATGGAAAAAGGAATTGGAGCGCAAGGTACAAGCGAATGGTAGAAAACTATTGGAAGGTTCAAAACCGCGCTATATGAGGTGATTATGCCATCTGCACCCCATCACACAACCTCCGCCCACGGATGCCGTCGACTGCAGTCAGGGGTAGTAAGGTCGGGGCGTTCTCGTCATAAAAGAATAAAATTTACATAATATAATTAGTTTCGTTGAACTGTAAAATCGTCTAAAAATTAAGTTAATGAGACAACAATCCCATTCGTGGCATTCGCCCATCCATGAAATTCACATCATATATTTTGTTTAAAATCAGAGAGCCGTAGAACACAAATGTCACTCCAGCTAATGGATAGCACAAGTATCATCCAGTGACCTCATCTTCGATTTCATCACCCGATCTATCCGCAACTATCCTTCAGCTTCTCCATGATGACAGCCGGACAGACTCTCTGCACACCCTCCAGTCCCCCGATCTTCTCAGCGATGAAGCTTCCGAGCGCTCTCCCGTCCTTGAGCCAGATTTCGGTCATGATCATGTGATCACCTGTTGAGGTTGCAACGAATTTCACCTCAGGAAACTCCGTCATCTTGATTGCGACATCGAGAAAATGCGTGGGTTCAACATCGAGACCGACAAATGAGACCGAGTTGTATCCGAGTTTTGCAGGATCGACGACGACTGTGTATCGTTTTATGACGCCTTCATTCTCAAGCGATTTTACGCGCTTTCGTATCATGGATTCGCTGACACCGAGTTTCTCCGCAATATCAGTGAGCGGTGTGCGAGCATTTTCGCGAAGTATCTCCAGTATCTTCAGGTCTTTTTCGTCAATCATTCTGCGCCACCATACCAGTTTTCGTAATTCTTCGGAAACAGTGCGGACGATTTTCGCACCACAACGTTACGTATTCGTGGCATGGTGTCACTATGGGTGTGAACCATAAAAAGGTGGCTATCCGGTATCTTGCGTGACACTCATTTCCTCTGCTCGATCATATCCCGCAGCACATAGAGCTCGCGAACCGCCTTATCTCGCGTCACATCTGCCGGATTCTCCTCCCGCTCATACTGTGCGATCAGTTTATGCACATAATCAAGTTCCGGTCTCGTTGACTGGAAATTTGGTTTATAATCGGGTAATCTTTCGAGCGGGATCACCACAACATCGCCTTTCTTAGTCTCCTCGGGAATTCCATTTACCACCAGGATATATGAATATCCGTCGAACCCGAACCTCCTCGCAATATTTCCAGAGGAATCAGCCACCTGCTGTGCTCGTTTTGCGTTCATTCGCCTGTACGCGGTGACCGAGTCCTTGTACTCGATAAAGAGCATCGATTCATGATTCCAGAGCATGCCGTCGTATTCGATGGGCTGTGCAAACTTCCTGTGCACCAGCACATTGAACATGATCCCACTGCACCATTCTGCGTGGAGGAGGGCTCGGAATCGCTTCTCGGTCTCCTGGATATCCGGGCGTGAGACCAGGGTGTATGGCTCGCTTCTCAGTTCGATCATGAAATCACCATTGCCCCATACTTGGTCGTGCACTCCTTTATAGGCTTCTCTCTCGGCAGTTCCTGACAACTTTAGACTCTCTCTGTAATTCGCGTTGCGTGCCCGTTTCACGCTTCCGGAGGATCCGGTTATGGTGCGGGAGATTAAAAGGAATCATTGTAGTCAGAAAAAATTAAAAAGTCTCAAAAAACACTTCATAAACCTTAATATGCCCTAAAGATATAAAAAAAGATACTGGGTGGAGCATGGGGCGTCACGCAGGAGTCATTCATGAGCTTTCGAGTGGTAGCATACCCGCTTGGATCGTACCCCGATAATGGTGGAGAAATAGATCGGAAAAAAAGGACGATGACATACAATGGCATCAAATAAAATGGATTTGTTGGAGCGATTGGAAAGAAACACGGTCTTATGCGCAGAAGGCTATGTTTTCGAACTTGAAAGGAGAGGATACCTGAAAGCAGGAGCATTCGTGCCGGAAGTTGTTCTGGATCATCCTGAAGCGGTCAGGGAGCTTCACAGGGAGTTCTTGCGAGCGGGTTCTGAGGTTATGGTGGCGCTTACGTATTATGCCCACCGGGACAAACTCAGAGTGGTCGGCAGGGAGAACGATCTGGAAAAATTGAACCGTCATGCTCTAAGGCTTGCTAAAGAAGCTGCCGTGGAGGGAAATGCCCTTCTTGCGGGAAATATCTGCAATACCTGGGTTTACAGTCCGGAAAATCAGGAGGAAACCTCTGAAATTGTACGATCGATGTATCAGGAGCAGGTTGGCTGGGCGAAAGAGGAGGGTGCGGATTTCATCGTTGCTGAAACGATGGGATACCTTGGAGAGGCGTTGATAGCTTTGGATGTGATCAAATCAGCGGGGCTTCCGGCGGTGGTTACGCTTGCGGCATGCTGCGATACCACAAAGGATGGGCATTCGTGGGAATCGGCATGCCACATACTGGAAGAGGGGGGAGCTGATGTTGTCGGGCTCAACTGCACAAGAGGCCCGGCTACCATGATCCCACTCCTCAAAAAGATACGAAAATCGGTTAAAGGGTATGTAGCAGCTTTACCGGTCCCGTACCGCACAACAACCCGGCAACCAATCTTCCAATCCTTAAAAGAGAAGGGGCATGACTACGCATTCCCGCTGAATCTCGAGCATTTTTTATGCACGAGGAGCGAGATGGCGGATTTTGCCCTTCAAGCGCAAAAAATTGGAATAAATTACATTGGCATCTGTTGCGGTGGCGCTCCACATCATGTGCGTTCGATGGCGGAGGCTCTGGGAAGAAGAGTGCCTGCAAGCAGATATTCCCCGGATATGTCCCGACACAGCATGCTCGGGTCAGATGAGGTCGTAAGAGAAGATCACAAACGGTTCCTTAAAGAGTGGGAAGCGGTTTCTGCCGTGACTGAGGACTGATCGGATACCGGTAACCCATTCTCGTAAACGTAGAGACCGCATGAAACCAAACTCATCTACGATAACCTGCAAAGCCAAACCGGTCCCAACAACCTAATTCCCAGACAAAAATACACGATAAAGTCAGGATAATTCAACTGCAGAGGACACAAGGTACAGAGAGGGCTTTCGTATCTGGTAACTGCGAACCCTGTTAACTTCGGAAAGCCGTTCAAGCTCACAACTGAGGAGGCATTCGCTGCTGCGCTCTACATATTATGCGAGCCCAAGCAATCCGGGCGGGTCCTCGAAAAGTTCAACTGGGGGCACACGTTCCACGAACCGAACCGCGAATTGCCTGACGAGTGTGTGCATGCGCGGGACAGCTTAGAGGTGGGGTGATGAAAACTCTCCATATT
>DAOUXE010000251.1 GCA_030666765.1 Methanosarcinales archaeon | reverse complement strand
GCAGCAGTGGTAGCAGCAGTGGCAGTGGTGGAATGGCTGCCGAGCGCGGGGCATACATGCCAACGCCGCAACACTTGCAATCGCTCCTGCTGCGCATCAAGGAACGAATCGAAGCAGATGACTGGCAGGGAACGAGGATCTTGCTGCCACGTGATCTCCGCGACTCGGTCAGAGAACTTCTCCACAAGAACACAACCAACTCAGAACTGGCGCAGGCACTTAATATACCTAAAACAACGTCATCTGGGTATTTCTACCGTCAATCACAAGATACTGCGATCCCGTACCGTGTGCTGGTACGGTTCTCCGATCTCATCCAAAAATTTGATCGCGATACTGCTGATGCGATTCGCGAATCGATATCCGATGCGGTGGCAAAAGAACCTGAGATGAAAGCAGAACTTGATTCTCTGTTGCGGTTATCAACAGGGGACGTTTTCTTCGACAAGGTCAGATCGACCGAAGAGATACGCGACCATGGTTATGAGTATGTATATGATCTGACCATATCCGGCACACATAACTTTGTTGCAAATTCGATGCTTGCGCACAACACAGCGGCTGCCGTCCGTGACGAATTCGGCGATGGCAGGTGGACACTTGAGGCTGGCGCACTCGTGCTTGCTGATCAGGGGATTGCAGCGGTCGATGAGATGGATAAGATGCGTTCGGAGGACCGGAGCGCGATTCATGAGGCGATGGAGCAACAATCCTACCACCCATCCACCGAGATTATGTTTTCAGATGGGCGGAAAGTCAGGATTGGGGAGTTTATTGATACGCTTATCGAAAATAACCGGGATAAGATCATAGACGGAGTTGATTGTGAGATTTTGTCCTTCGATGATAATCGCGATATTGACGGCACAGAGATATTGGCACTTGATCAGGATAATAATATATGCCAGGCACCAATCAACCGTGTCAGCCGGCACAATGCACCCGACCATTTTATACGGATCACGTATTCGAACGGAAGAAGCATTACTGTTACACCGGAACACCCCATTTATGTCGTGCAAAACGGCGAGATAACAACCGTGCTGGCAGATGAGCTTGAGGCGGGGGAGCTTGCTCCGATCCCAACTAAATATTCGCTCACAAGTTCTAAGGTCCCATTGCAAATCCCGGATTTGCGTCAACGTGCGCACGATTCCAGTTACACAGAGATATCATTTCCGAAACGTCTTGACAGCGATTTTGGCAGACTGCTCGGGCATATCGTTAGCGAGGGGCATGTCTGTTATTCAGAGAAGAACGACACTGCCGAGGTCATGATCTCAAACTCCGATCTTGATAGCATAAACGATACGGATAATCTGATCCGGATGATCTTTGATGCTGCTACATCTATCCGGTATCAGCGGCATAGTGTAGGGAAAACCGCCGACGCAAGCGTTGACGACGAAGTTATTACAACGGATTTGTACACGGTCAGGTGTGCATCAATTCCTCTGTACGACTTCATGAAACTGAATTTTAAGGGAGTGACGGTTAAATCGGATGAAAAACGAATTCCTGACCAGATATTTGCATCATCCGACGATGTTAAGATAGAATTCTTAATCGGTGCGTTCCGAGGCGATGGTTTTTGTGATTCCAAACGGTTCGGGTATACCACGAATTCGATCGATCTTGCAAATGATTATTCTGATTTATTGCTCTGTCTGGGCATCTATTCATGCATCACTTCCTCTGATGAATACGGGTCAAACAAGTACGAAGTAGTGGTATCAGGATATGGCAGCCGCCAAAAGTTTTACGACGCCATCGGGAAACATGACTCGAGAAATGTGAATCTAAAGAGGTGTACATCCGGACGCGAAAGTAAACTAAACGATTATAACCGTGTGCCTGTCGATATCGCAATCCGGGTAAGAACACAGTTGACGGGTTACAGGTTGTATCGCGGCCATTTAAACAAGACCATCGCGAAAAATGAAGGGGTTCACAGAAAAGTTGCTTTGAACTACTTAAACAAGGTCGAATCATATCTGGCAGGAATCCAGCCACATGGCATCGATGAGATGATAAACCCGAGAGAAATACGAAAGAAATACTGGATCTCTACCTCTCTGATCGCTAAACAGATGGGTATTTCAGATTCGATGGTAACAGCTATCGAAAGGAATCCGTCTGCACCAAGCGCACCCCGGATGTTAGAACAGGTCAGGCGTATCGCGAAAGCGAATATCGAAGCATCCCGGGAAGAGGTTAGAGACATAAAAAGACTCATTGAGTCTGACATCCGGTTTACGACGGTCAAATCGGTATCAAGTATCAGAAACGATGGTTTCGACTGGGTTTATGATATCACGGTTGAGCCGGACCATACGTTCGTGAGTAACGGGTTGATCCTCCATAACACAGTAAGCATAGCTAAAGCAGGAATCATGGCTACCCTAAAGTCAAGATGCTCCCTTCTCGGTGCTGCGAATCCAAAATATGGTCGGTTCGATCCGTACGAAGGAATCGCGCAGCAGATCAAGATGGCACCTGCGCTCCTCTCCAGATTTGACCTGATCTTCGTGCTCAAGGATGAACCCGATATCGGCAGAGATTCAGCTATCGCATCCCACATTCTTGGCGCACACCATGCAGGCGAACTTCATGCCCACCGGACCAATGTCTCGGGTAGCGGCGTCACGCAAGCGGATGTCGAGGGTGCGATGATGATCATAAAGCCGGAGATCATGCCGGATCTGCTCAGGAAGTACATCGCTTATGCAAAGAGGGGGGTTTATCCGGTAATGGAGCATAACGCAATGGATCGCCTGATCGAGTTCTACCTAGGGCTTCGGAGGCAGGGCGAGGATCGAGATTCGCCGGTGCCTGTAACAGCAAGACAGCTTGAGGCGCTGGTGCGGTTATGTGAGGCGAGCGCAAGGCTGCGGCTCAGCTACGAGGTCACGACTGAGGATGCGAAACGTGTGATCCGGGTCGTTGAGAGCTGCTTACGGCAGGTTGCATTCGATGCCGAGACTGGCATGTTCGACGCCGATCTCATAACCCCCGGCGTCCGCCAGAGCCAGCGGGATAAGTTCAAGATTTTGCGCGGCCTCATACGCGGTATT